>NZ_JBHNYX010000026.1:0-66165 GCF_054960505.1 Alteromonas sp. G4i13
ATCATATCAAATACATAAGTTAATTAACTAGGGCTTGTGCAGCTTGAAATCAAGCTTACTGCCACTAATTGCCTCCGTCTTTGATGTGTTGTGCATATAAAAGTGCATTTTTTTGTCTGAATGGTTGGTAATTACGACAGAAGTGCTTAGAATTGAGCGCTTATATAAATAGTAATAGCGAGTGAAAGCTACATTAACTCTTTGCCAAGAAGTAATGTGCATTATCACTGTTTTTTTAAACGTTATGTCGAACTAACCGAGACGGACGTCGTCTTACTTGGGTTTAAAAGCAACATACAACAAAACAGGCCGCCCATTAACGCATGAAAAACACCTGCGCCATGCTTGTTTCCGCGACTCTTTTGCCTACAGTCGCGTTTGCACAGGAAACGACAGCTTCAAATTCTAAACCAACGTCAGATGCAGCCCCTCTTGCATTCTGCTCAGTCGAACCTGTTACTTTCAGTAGCCAGGCATTAATGCCCAAAGGCCACGTTAAAGTTGAAGCTAACCGTACTGAAATTATCCAAGATACCGTAGCGCTGTTTTCTGGTAATGTTGATATCACGTCAGATACTGCGGTAATTAGTGCATCTCAAGCACAAATTAACGGAAGTGGCAGAGACCTTATTGCGAAAGGCGACGTAACGTATCAAGACTCGCAGTTAAAAGTAGAAAGTGATGCCGTGACCCTTCGCTCTGAAGAAGAGCGCTTAGAAATGCAAAATACCCGCTATCAGCTGACGGGTTTTGTGGGTCAGGGAGCCGCAAAAGATATTGTATTAGATACAGACACGGGAATTGTGCTCAAAGAAGTTAGCTTCACTACGTGTCCTGAAGGCGATGAAGACTGGCTAATACGCGCCAGTGAAATTAGTTTGGAAAAAGGGACCGTATGGGGCCAAGCCAAACACACACGCTTCTACATTGCCGATGTTCCAGTGTTTTATTTACCGTATTTTGCGTTCCCTGTTAGCAACGAGCGCCAAACGGGCTTATTGTTTCCAGAGTTAACCAGTTCAAGCAGAACGGGCGTCGACTATACGCAGCCTTTTTACTGGAACATTGCCCCCAACTATGACATGACCATCTCACCGCGATTGATGACCCTTCGCGGTCTTCAGTTGAATACTGAGTTCCGTTATCTAACGGAGCGTAGCCAAGGCAAAGCGTACGTGGAGTACTTGCCGAGCGACTCAGATATTAGTGGGAACCCTGACCGATATTTTTATCGCTTGGAGCATCAAGGGCTTATAGCTGACAACTGGTTACTAAACGTTGATTTCAACGGATTAAGTGACGACAACTATTTAGTTGACCTTGGTTCAGATTATTACAGTCGCGCTGACACCCACCTATATCGTAGCGTTGGATTAAGTTACTACTCGCAAAATCTATCCGTAAATATGCAGATAAAAGATTTTGAAGTACTGGGTAATACTGCAGATAGCTATCGCGCCGTACCTGAGATCAAAATCAACTACAACAAAGCGTTAGGTGAATATCTAGAGTTCAACCTAGACTCAGAAGTCGCACACTTTGACAATACTCTCGATACCGCTCCAACGGCTACTCGTTTTCACGTTGCACCTACTTTAGCGGTGCCGCTTCGCGCAGCATGGGGTGAACTTGTCGCAGAAACCACGCTTTTTCAAACGGTTTATCAACAAGACAATGTTGAAGGAACTGACTTAAAAGAAGATGTTGAACGCACATTAGGACAAGCTCGCCTTTATGGCGCATTATATTTTGAAAGGGATAAATCGTGGTTCAGCGACGATATGTCGATGACTTTAGAGCCAAAGATTCAATATCTTTATACATCGTATGAAGACCAAACTGCGATTGGATTCTATGACTCAACGCCGCTGTTAACCGACGTTGAAGGATTGTTTAGAGGTCAGGAATTTACTGGCCTTGATAGAATAAGCGATAACAACCAAATCACCCTTGGCGCGACCACACGCATGTTGGATAAAAACAATCGGGAACAATTTGTTCTTAGTGTGGGTCAGATATTCTACCTTGAAGATAACAAAGTCATTGCGGCAACCAAGAATCAAGATCGTTCAGCGCTCGCCGCTGAAGTGGATTGGCGCTTTAATAAAAACTGGTTCTTCCATTCTGATGTGCAAGTGACCACTGACACAGACAAAGTTGACTTAAGCAGTGTGGGTATTGAATACCGCAAGGATGATTCGCGCTTTATTCAATTAAGTCATCGCTATGTTCGCGATCTCAGTGGTGAAACCATAGATCAAATTGGTATTTCGGCAAGCTGGCCTATTTCTGAAAATTGGCAGTGGGTTGGCCGTATTTACCGAGATCTTGAACGCAATAGAAGTGTAGAAACCTATGCAGGTATCCAGTATGAATCATGCTGTTGGGCGGTGCGATTAGTTGCGCAGCGCAGTCTGAACAACCGTTACAATGCTAGCGGCGAACAGACAACAGACGATTTTGATTCTGGAATATCGCTACAATTTATTTTCAAAGGCATCGGGTCATCTGGTACCCAAAGAAGCATGCTTCAAGACGGTATGTTTGGCTATCGTCAGCCTTATAGTTTAAATTAACCCGCAGTTGAGCGCTTACAGCGCTTAAATGCAATCAACCAATAATAAAAGAGTGTGTATGAAGTTCATTATCCGTGCATTGATGTTAGGTGCCCTACTCTCGTTTAACAGTGTTGCGCAAGAGGTCATGCTTGACCGCGTGGCCGTAATTGTTGACCAAGGTGTTGTGCTTGAAAGCGAAATTGATGCCCTTGTACAAGACGTTAAACGCAACGCAGAAGCTAATAATCAACAGCTACCGTCAGATCGTGCGCTTCGTACACAGGCCATTGAGCGTTTAATCACTAAGAGCCTTCAGCTTCAAATGGCAGAGCGTATGGGTATTCGCATTAGCGATCCACAGTTAGAGCAAACCATTAGCAACATTGCAGCGAATCAAAATGCAACGATTGAAGAACTTCGTGCCCAATTAGCGGCAGAAGGTATTGCATACGATGATTACCGCGAAGACATTCGCGAAGAAGTTATCATGGGTGAAGTTCGTCGTGCTAACGTACGTCGCCGTGTTTATATTACACCTCAAGAAATTGAAACCTTGATTGACCTGATGGAACAGCAGGGCGCTACTCAAGCTGAATATCGCTTAGGTCACATTCTTATTGGTTTCCCGCCAGAGCCTACAGATGATGATATTCAATCGGCACGTGAGCGTGCAGACAAAGTCATTTCACTATTAGAGTCAGGCTCTGATTTTGCTAAAATCGCCATTGCGTCATCATCAGGTAACGAAGCGCTCGAAGGCGGTGACATGGGCTGGCTTAACATTAACGCCATGCCGACGCTTTTTGCTGAAGCTATTCAAAACAAAGACAAAGATGCTCTTGTTGGTCCTATTCGAAGCGGTGCAGGCTTTCATATCCTAAAAGTATTAGATACGCGCGGTATTGAGAAAGTCACGGTGGAAGAAGTAAACTCTCGCCACATTCTTGTTAAGCCGTCAATCATTCTTAGCGAAGACAAAGCTAAAGCCATGCTAAACCGCTTCAAGGAAGAGGTGAAAAATGGTGAAGCTGATTTTGCAGAGCTAGCTAAAGAGCATTCAGAAGATCCTGGTTCAGCCCTTCGCGGTGGCGAGCTTGGCTGGTCGGATCCAAATAATTACGTGCCTGAGTTTAAAGACGCACTTGCACAGCTTGAGCCTGGAGAATTTAGTGAACCTGTTCGTACCGTGCACGGCTGGCATTTAATTCAGCTTATTGAACGTCGTATTGATGACGCTACCGATAAGCGCAAAGAAGATAAAGCTTACCAGCTTATCTTCAACCGTAAATTTTCAGAGGAAACCGAGAACTGGTTACGTGAGATGCGTGATGCCGCTTACGTAGAAGTTGTCGACTCGTAACAATAAGTTATTCATGAGTACACCAATTAAAATAGCAATAACGCCGGGAGAACCGGCAGGTATCGGGCCAGATTTGATCATAAAACTGGCCCAGGAAGCATGGCAAGCGCAGCTTGTCGTGTTTGCCGATGGCGAAATGCTCAAAGCACGAGCAAGCGCCTTGGGGCTGCCATTAACGCTAATCGATTACGATGCCACTAACCCGCAAATTCAAGATGCGGGTTCGTTGTTTATAAAGCAAATAGATAAATCCGTTGACGTTACGCCAGGCGAGCTTGATAGCGAAAACGGGTTATACGTAGTAGAAACTCTGCGCCAGGCGTGTCAGGCAAATATGGATGGCGACTTCGACGCCGTCGTTACCGGCCCCGTACACAAAGGCATTATCAACAAAGCAGGGGTATCATTCAGCGGTCATACTGAGTTTTTTGCGTATCAGTCCAATACCATTGATGTGGTTATGCTTCTGGCAACTGAAGGTCTTAATGTAGCGCTTGCCACCACGCATATTCCCCTTGAGTATGTAGCGAAAGCTATCACCCGAGAGCGTCTTCATAAGGTCATTCATATCATCAACACCGACCTTAAATTGAAGTTTGGCGTTAAAGAGCCTCACATTTATGTGTGTGGCTTGAACCCTCACGCGGGTGAAGATGGTCACATTGGCACTGAAGAAATTCATACCATCATTCCGGCGCTTAACGAACTAAGAGAAGAAGGCTTAAAGATCACAGGCCCTCTACCTGCAGACACCATATTTCAACCCAAATATCTGGAAAATGCTGACGTAGTGCTGGCTATGTATCACGACCAAGGCTTACCCGTGCTAAAATATAAGGGTTTTGGGGCTTCAGTGAATATCACGCTAGGGTTACCTTTCGTTCGTACATCGGTAGATCACGGTACTGCATTAGACTTAGCAGGAACAGGTGAAGCCGACGCCGGTAGTTTCAGAAAAGCATTGGAAAAAGCCATCGAGCTTGCACATCATCAACAATGAGTAAAACACACTTAGGCCATACGGCCAGAAAGCGATTCGGACAAAACTTCCTTCACGATGATTACGTGATAGGCAAGATTGTTGCGGCCATCGCGCCACAAAATGAACAAAACCTGGTAGAAATTGGACCAGGTTTAGGCGCATTAACAGATCCTGTTTGTGAAGAAGTAGATGCACTCACAGTCATTGAGCTAGACAGAGATCTTGCTAAGCGATTGAGACACCATCCATTTAACGGCAATAAGCTAACGGTTATTGAACAAGATGCGATGACAATGGATTTCGGTGCTTTGTGCAAAGAAATGCCAGTCAAAGACAAAAAGCTTCGCGTATTTGGTAACTTGCCCTACAACATTTCGACACCACTAATGTTTCACCTTTTTGATCATGCTCACTGCATAGAAGATATGCATTTTATGCTTCAAAAAGAAGTGGTAAACCGCTTGGCAGCAGGACCAGGTTCTAAGAATTACGGCAGGCTTTCCGTTATGGCGCAGTATTACTGCCACGTCATTCCGGTACTCAATGTTCCGCCGGGTGCCTTTAAGCCACCCCCGAAGGTTGATTCTGCAGTAGTGAAGCTAGTGCCGCATCAGGCTCCGCCAGTAGACGTTGAGTCTGTAAATACGCTTGAGCGCGTCTGTGCACAAGCGTTCAACCAGCGCCGAAAAACCATTCGCAACTCGCTGAAAGACAGTTTAAGTGAAGAGGAGATCCGTGAGCTAGGTATCGATCCTACCTCTCGCGCAGAAGTATTATCACTTAACGATTTTGCCACAATAGCAAACGCTGTGTCGGCAAAAGAGCACCAACAAGAGCAGTAAGTTCTCTATGGATGTACTTGATATTAAGGTGCGGGTGAAAACCCGTCACCTTCCCGACCACCTTCCGTCAGATTCAAAGCAATTTGCCTTCGCGTACCACATTACGATTGAGAACAATAGCGACCATACGGTGCAATTACTCAGTCGCTACTGGAAAATTACCGATGCAAATGGCAAAACATCAGAAGTTGAAGGTGATGGGGTTGTAGGCAAGCAACCTATCATGAAAGCGGGCGAGCATTTTGACTATACCAGTGGCGCTGTCATTGACACGCCGGTTGGGAATATGGAAGGCTACTATGTAATGGAATTAGAGAGCGGCGAGCGTTTTCGCGTTCCTATCGACGTTTTCCGATTAGCCATTCCAAGTATTCTTCATTAAGGTTTCTATGTCGCAAGGTAACACGTACGTCATTGGTGATATACAAGGCTGTTACGATGGTCTTCGTCGCGCGTTAGATAAAGTAAAATTCGACGAAGAAAACGATACGCTACTCGCAGTAGGTGATTTAGTTGCTCGAGGAGAAGATTCTTTGAGCACATTGCGCTTTTTAAAGTCTCTCGGCAGCCAGTTTAGCAGTGTTTTAGGAAACCACGACCTTCACTTACTTGCCGTTGTAAACGGCATCCGCAAAGCAAAAAAATCCGACAAATTAGAGCCTCTACTTAATGCTTCAGACTTGGCCGAACTTATTGACTGGTTGCGTCAGTTCCCGTTGGCAATGAAGTTAGATGAGCAATCAGTAATGGTGCATGCTGGACTCTATCCTAAATGGTCTATCGATGAGTGCGTTTCACTTAGTGACGAAGTTAGCAACATCCTAAAATCCGACAATTACGCTGCTTTTCTTTCAGAAATGTATGGTAATAAACCCAACAACTGGTCAGATAAACTTAAGGGTGATGAGCGACTGCGTTTTATTGTGAATGCGTGTACGCGCATGCGTTTTGTTCATACCGATGGCACACTCGATTTTGATAACAAATCTCATCCCAGCGCAGTATCCCACAGCACTAGTAGCACGTTAAAACCATGGTTTGAAGTAGAGAATAAAAAGCTCGGTGACGATCAACGAGTGGTATTTGGGCATTGGGCAGCTCTGTCGGGCCAAACGAACAGTCATCAATTTATCGGCTTAGATACAGGCTATGTTTGGGGGCAAAGCATGACTTTGCTAAACCTGAACTCCGCTTCGCTTGTGAGTGTTTCTGCCTAAAACCAGAGTTTACTGGCTCCGCAATTATCCAATTCTCACATATTTACGTGTATAATTTTAAGCACCAACTGGTATTACCAGTTAAACTTTCTACACTTAAGTGCTAAATAAAATAAACATTAAGTTATTGTAGCCGATACACTTACTTACGATAGTAACGATAATGTCTCATTATCTACTCAGTAATTAAGCAAACTAGCTTCTTTAATCGCTATATTTTGTTTGCTGAGACGGGTAATATCGTTAGGGATAAAAATAAAAAACACTCATCCAGGAGTTCCGATGAAAATAACGGTAGCCACACGCGTAATCGGGGGATTTGTAGCGATTAGCGCACTTCTGATCGTCATTAGTGTTGTTTCACTTTATAACCTCAACTCAATAGGCTCAGCAACGGAAGAAGTAAATGACGTTGCATTACCCACAGTAGCAGGCAGCAATGCACTTAAAGCCAGCTTTCTCAATATGGGCCGACTTACCTTCGAGAGCTACATCGAAGAAGATCTAAATGGCTTAAAAGACAAACGAGCGTCTTTTAACTCTGCCAAAGACACCTTTGAGAGTGAATATAAGAAACTGGCGCAGGCCGTTAATAACGAGCCTGAACTAAAGAGCACGCTGAATACTGTACGTGAGTCATATGAAGCATATATCACCAATGTTGAAGCGATGTACAAAAATCACCAAATGTATCTTGATATACGCAACACAATTCAAGACAGACTGGGTGACGCTGAAGACAACGCAGACGATGCATCTACCTACCTTCTAGACTTCTCAGACTTAGATGCTGTTCAGCGCGACCCTAACCTACGACGTGCGGCAGAAATCGGCAGTCAACTTGAGACGTCGCTGCTTTCTTTGCTAACGGTTTCATACGAGTACATTAAAACAGAGACACTGGTTCGTTCACAAACGCTAGGCAACGAAGTTGATTTGGTTGTCGAGAAAGTGGTCACGCAATTAAGCGACATGATGCAAACTGCGGGCGGCCGCGATGATTCTGGTACTCTTGATGATATTAACGACTTGGTTAACAACGCAATCAATGCGATTAAAGCTAACGATGGCGTGGTTCAGCTTCATGTTGATCGTCTAGAGCGCAGAAATGATGCTGAAAAAGCGCTTAACGCTTCAGACTCAAATATCGCGCAAGCGGTTGTCGCTCTAGAAAACCTGCTCAATCTTGCAGACAAGAAAGCGTCACATGTAGAAAGTCAGGTTAACGGCGCCATTGCGACGGGCAACACGTTCGTTATTGTGGTTGTTATTATCTCGATTGCAGTAGCAGCATTTATTGGCTACGTGACCGTTCGCGCAATCACACGTCCGCTTTATCGTGTAAATGAACTTCTGACGGTGGCTTCATCGGGTGACCTTACTCACCGTCTAGACGATTCGGCGCAAGACGAATTTGGTCTTTTAGCCCGAAACTGCAATACGCTAATTGGAAACCTGAAGGAGCTCATTACAGCCATTAACGTTCGTGCTGAACAGCTGGCAGCCGCCTCAGAACAAACGTCTGCAGTGACGGCGCAAACGACGCATTCAATTCAGGATCAGAAATCACAAATTGGCCAAGTAGCAACAGCAACCACAGAAATGCACTCTACGTCGCAGCTGGTTGTGCAAAACGCTGAAGATACACTAAGTCAAATTCGCCATGCGGATGCTGAGGCTGAGAACGTGCGCCAAATCTCACTAGAGAATAAGAACACCATTGAGATCTTATCTCGTGACGTTCAAGAAGCGGCAGACGTTATCAATAAGCTTCATCAAGACAGCGCAAGCATTGGTGGCATCTTAGACGTTATCCGTGGTGTTGCAGATCAAACCAACCTGCTCGCCTTGAATGCTGCTATTGAGGCAGCGCGTGCCGGTGAACAAGGTCGAGGCTTTGCGGTTGTTGCTGATGAAGTGAGAACCCTTGCCAGCCGAACTCAAGAATCGACACAAGAAATCAACGCTATGATTGAAGTGCTTCAAGCGGGTGCTGAAAAAGCGGTATCGGTGATGAATCAAGGTAAAGAGCAAACTGCGGCGTGTGTGGCACAAACTGAAAAGGCTACACAGGCGTTGGATATCATCTCAGACGCCGTTCACAAAGCCCATGACGTGAGCTCTCAAATTGAGCAGTCTGCCCGTGAACAGAATACGGTATCACAAGAGATCAGCGAAAAGCTTGAAACTATTGTCGGTATCGCTGAAGAGACGACAGCTGGAGCACAGCAAACGTCTGAGTCTAGCCATGAAGTGGCTCGACTTGCTGAAGAGTTACAACAGTCTATCAGACAGTTTAAAGTGTAACGCTTTTTACAAACCTGTTTTAAGAAGGGGCTTTTAGCCCCTTTTTTGTGTCTAACAATTAATCTGGCACACTTTAGGAATGCATAGATAGTTACTTTAGAACAGTTTAACTGAGCATTAATCGGCTTTAATTCGTATAAGGACTATTCGTAACAAACCACTAAAAAAGAATGATATTTTCCCGTTTTCGCTTGCCTCTTTTCATTACTACTTTATTGGCGTCAACAATGATCCAGGCTGAGCCATCATATTACAAAGATACAGAAACCCTTCCCTATTCCATTATCGAGACCCTTGATGAAGATATTGAAGTGAGGCATTACAATGAAGCGTTAGGCGTAATGTCTAGTGGGAATGAAGATAACGGAGCATTTCAACTACTCTTTAATTATATCTCTGGTGAGAATACATCCAGTAGCAATGTGTCAATGACGTCCCCCGTAGAAGTTGGAAAGCGCTCTCAAGAAATTGCAATGACCTCTCCTGTCGAAGTCTCATCTTCAGAAACAATGATGTTTTTCTTGCCCAGCAAATATGACATTAAAAGCGCTCCTGTGCCTACGCACAAAGATGTATCGCTGGTTACTGTACCAGCGAGAACGGTAGCCGCTATTCGTTATTCAGGTTTCAACAAGGACAGCGATAAGAAGCAGTATACGAATAAACTGCTTAAAGCCCTTAGGGACAATAATATTGAGCTTGATGGTGAACCTAGCTATATGGGCTACGACTCGCCTTTCACCCTACCGTGGAATAAACGTCACGAAATCATTGTACCGGTCGACATTTTGAAATCATCTACAAACTGATGTGAAATAAAAACGGCCGCCTTTAAGGCGACCGTTTTTTGGGGTCATTCAGCACAGTAGGTGCTTATTCAAATAACGCCGTGTGAAGCTTGCGAACCACGTGGTCACTGTCGGTCTCGTTAACCAAGAACGATAGGTTGTGCGGGTTGGCGCCAAAGCAAATCATACGCAGGTTGAAATCTGAAACCGCAGCTAAAATCTTGCTAGAAACACCAACAGCGGTTTGCATGTTGTTACCTACAACCGTGACAAGGTCGTAACCTTTTTCTACTTTCACATCACAGATAGTTTCAAGTTCAGCAATGGTTTCTTTGTTTAGTCGCTGAGCCACAGAGTTTGCAGGGTTATCAAGGGTAAAAGATACCGAGATTTCTGACGTGGTAACCAAATCAACACTTAGCTTGTGCTTAGCGATGATGGCAAATACCTGCTGCAGGAAGCCTTGCGCATACATCATCTTCGGTGTTTTCACTGTCACCATTACCTGCTCTTTACGGCGAGTAATAGCGCGATACGGTGGTTCGTGCTCACAATCACGCACAATCCAAGTACCGCCCTTTTCTGGCTCCTTACTAGAGCCTACAAACACCTTTATGTCCTTGCGAAGCGCAGGCTCCATAGTGGCAGGATGTAGTACCTTGGCACCAAAGGTGGCCATTTCCGCCGCTTCTTCAAAGCTGAGTTCAGGTAACGGATGAGCAGCTGGCGTGATGCGCGGGTCAGTTGTGTACACCCCTGTTACATCAGTCCAAATCTCACACGATTCGGCATCAAGCGCTTCAGCAAGTAGCGCCGCCGTAAAATCTGAACCACCACGACCTAGCGTTGTAGTACGGCCTTCCTCGTCAGCACCAACAAAGCCTTGAGTAACCACTATCGCGTCTTTAATTTCAGGTGCCAGCAATTGTTTAGACAGCTTTTCGATTTCTTCGATTTGCGGCGCACCTTCTCCAAACTCACTGTCCGTACGTAACACCTTACGTACGTCAAAGTTCATGGTTTTTACGCCCTGCTCTGCAAGCACTGAAGAGAACATCAGCGATGACATCCGCTCACCCATTGAAAGCAGCTGATCTTTTAAATCATCACGGTGAAGGATTTCTTCATGAAACGCTAAGCTTCGCATTTCATCTAACAAGTCGTTGAGTTTTGGCTCAACCGTGTCTTTATCTTTCAACTTGTTAAGAATGGCAAGCTCAATATTGATAATGGCCTGACAAGTCTCTTCAATTTGCTGTTGCGTCATAGGTGTGTGCGCTAAGCTTACCAGGTGATTGGTTACACCTGCCGCAGCGCTCACTACCACAATGCGCGTTTTGTCATTACCGGCAACAATTCGGGCGCAGTTTTGCATTACTTCGTAATTCGCAACGCTAGTTCCACCGAACTTAGCTATCGATAAGGCATTTGTCACTATATTTAACTCCAGAATAAAACTAGCATTTCGCTAGCAGCAACCGCGCGTTTTGCGCGGTTAATCAATCGTTATTTGGTCGCCTACTTTTATATTATTCTCGGCAAACCACCCTTGGTTCATTTCCAACGCGTAAAGTACCTCTTTCGATGATCCGACCGACTCCAAACTATGCGGAGTGAGAGGTTTTATATCCGTTATTACGCCTTTTCTGTCGATAAATGCTACGTCTAGAGGAACAAAGGTATTTTTCATCCACATGCCCGCAAACTTTGGGCTAGAAAACTTAAAAAACATACCGCAGTCTTCACACAAGGCTTTGCGAAACATAAGACCCTGTGCGCGTTGTTCAAAGGTTTTGGCATACTCAACTTCATAGTGCTTGCCGCCAATCTCAAGTGTAATGGATTCAAAGTCCACTGAATTCAGCGACGATACAGGGTCAACCTGCGCTTTTGCACACCCTAAGGTTAATACAAGTGCAGCAACAATAAAGAAAGATTTTCCCATTAGACATTCCTTTTCGCCATAAAAAAGCCGGTCACCCTAACGGTCACCGGCTTTGTAGTTTATACACTATTTTAAGCAACATTCAATGTTGGAATAATGCGCGCTTTTGCTTCTTCCTCAGCCTTTTTAAAGCTGGGCATTTTGTCGAAGTTTAAGTAGCGGAATACTTCACCCGACATTGCGTTAATTTTGCTGGCGTATTCCATGTATTCTTCGGCAGTTGGAATGCGCCCAACAATGGCACCCACCGCAGCAAGCTCTGCTGAGGTCAAATAAACATTCGCCCCATCGCCCAAGCGGTTAGGGAAGTTTCGAGTAGACGTGGAAAGTACGGTTGTTCCCGCATCCACCCTTGCTTGGTTACCCATACATAGTGAGCAGCCCGGCATTTCCGTACGCACACCTACACGACCATAAATGTTGTAATAGCCCTCTTCCATTAATTGAGCTTTGTCCATCTTAGTCGGTGGTGACATCCATAAACGGGTGGGCAGTGTTTTGTTGTATTGCTCAAGTAGCTTACCCGCTGCGCGGAAGTGACCAATGTTTGTCATACATGAACCAATGAAGACCTCGTCTACCTTATCACCTGCAACGTCAGATAAGGTTTTCGCATCGTCAGGATCATTAGGGCAGCACACAATAGGCTCTTTAATTTCGTTAAGATCGATTTCGATAACCTCGGCGTATTCAGCGTCTGCATCGGCGCGCATCAATTCAGGGTTAGCTAACCATTCTTCCATTTTTTGCGCGCGACGCTCTAAGGTACGTGGATCGCCATAACCTTCGTTAATCATCCAGCGTAGCATGGTAATGTTTGAACGCAGGTATTCAGCAATCGACGCTTCAGATAAGTTGATAGTACAACCGGCTGCTGAACGCTCCGCCGATGCGTCAGAAAGCTCGAACGCCTGTTCTACGGTTAAGTTCTCTAGCCCTTCGATTTCTAAAATACGGCCAGAGAAGGCGTTGATCTTGCCTTTTTTCTCGACCGTTAACAGCCCTTGTTTAATGGCGTACAGCGGAATGGCGTGTACTAGGTCGCGTAGCGTAATGCCCGGCTGCATTTCACCCTTAAATCGCACCAATACCGACTCGGGCATATCTAGCGGCATAACGCCAGTAGCCGCAGCGAACGCGACCAAGCCTGAACCTGCAGGGAATGAAATGCCTAAGGGGAAACGAGTATGCGAGTCACCACCCGTGCCTACTGTGTCAGGCAACAGCATGCGGTTTAACCAACTGTGTATAATGCCGTCACCAGGACGAAGCGATACTCCACCGCGGTTCATTATAAAATCAGGTAGCGTGTGCTGCGTTTCTATATCCACCGGCTTTGGGTAAGCGGCGGTGTGACAGAATGACTGCATGGTTAAATCGGCAGTAAAGCCAAGACAGGCTAGGTCTTTAAGCTCATCGCGGGTCATGGGGCCTGTAGTATCTTGCGAGCCCACGGTTGTCATTTTAGGTTCGCAGTAGGTGCCTGGGCGAATACCGTCGACACCGCACGCCTTACCCACCATTTTCTGCGCTAGCGAGAAACCCGCTCCACTGTCTTTTGGCTGTTCAGGCGTACGAAATAAGTCCGTTGGGCCTAAACCTAGTGTCTCACGCGCCTTCTCGGTAAGGCCACGACCAATAATCAGGTTGATACGCCCACCTGCGCGCACTTCATCCAGAATCACCTTCGACTTATAGCTGTATTCTGCAAGAAGTTCACCGGTTTCATGGTTGGTGATTTTGCCTTCAAACGGATAGATGTCTATCACATCACCCATGTTCATTTTGTCTACATCGGCTTCAAACACCAATGCACCGGCATCTTCCATAGTGTTAAAGAAGATAGGCGCAACTTTTGAACCAATGCACACGCCGCCGCCACGCTTATTAGGCACACCCGGTAAGTCTTCACCAAAGAACCACAACACAGAGTTAGTTGCCGACTTCCGTGACGAACCGGTTCCAACTACATCACCAACGAAAGCAACAGGATAGCCCTTACTTTTAACTTGTTCTATTTGCGCCATTGGGCCTTTTACACCAGGCTCTTCTGGCTCTAAACCTTCGCGGGGCATTTTGTAAGCTGCCAGGGCGTGCAGAGGAATATCTGGACGAGACCATGCGTCAGGGGCTGGCGACAAATCATCAGTGTTCGTTTCACCTGTTACTTTAAACACGGTGTAAGTGATTTTATCGTCCATTAACTTGCGCGACGTGAACCACTCACCTTCAGCCCAAGATTTAATGATGTCAGTGGCATGCTCGTTACCCGCTTTGTGCTTTTCTTCCACATCGTGATAAGCATCAAACATTAAAAGGGTATGTTTCAGCTCTTTTGCTGCCAACGGCGCAAGCGCTTTATCATCAAGTAGCTCCACTAAAGTGGCAATGTTGTAGCCACCGTGCATATTTCCTAGCAGTTCAACGGCTTTCTCTTTAGAGATAAGCTCACAACTGTCTTCACCTTTTGCGATTGCACTTAAAAACCCAGCTTTAACGTAAGCTGCCTCATCAACCCCAGGCGGTACACGTTCTGACAGCAATTCTAAAAGAAAGTCCCCTTCGCCTGCTGGCGGGTTCTTTAATAAATCAACCAGGCCAGCTACCTGTTCAGCGTTAAGCGGTTTAGGTGGAATATTTTGGGCGGCACGTTCTTCAACGTGATTGCGGTAGTCTTGTAACACAGTCTCTTCCTCTAAGTTAGCTTGCGCAATGGGAGTAAACGGTCTTGTACGCACTTGACGCAAGGTGTGTTTAATAAATCATCAACAGTATAACTTCACGGACTCATTTTTTAAATTTTAAGCCCTTTTAATTCACTTATAATCGCTATTCATAGCATTACTTTTAAACGCAAAAAGCGATTAATTGAAATTCAATAAAGCGACTTTAGTAATTAACCTGTGAGTAAGTTATAAGGCTTTTAGAGATAAAGACAAGGGTTAGCTGTATACGATGCTTCTTCAATTAAAGCAAACCGTAAACGATTAATACCAGTAAGTGAGAGGCAGTTCATTGTGACTATACTGGCAGTAAGTAAGTGTTATTTGGGCAAGTCTGTCTGAGGTCTAATGCGAAGATAGCTTGCAAACTTTGGCTTTCCATTTTTCGTTAAACCGTAGTACTTAAAGGTTACCCAGCTACCGATAGCGGGCGGAGATTGGCGCTCATTTTCTGAAAAGCCCGTTCCTAATTTAAATTGAATGCCTTCTCGCGTTTCTACAAGAAGCGAGCCCATCATTCCCTTAAATCGTCCTTTTCCCGGAAGCAGTGCCAGTACTTTCCCTTCTGCATCTTCAAAGCGTTTTACTTTGAGCAACTTGTCACTTCGCCCGGATGTGTACAGCGCTTGTTCATGATGAAGCATTAACCCTTCTCCGCCTTCCTGGGTTACTTGCTCCAGCTTTTCATCAAGTGAAGCAATAGACGTAAGCTTAAATTGAGGGATAACTGCAAACGTTGGATTGGGTGTAGATTTACTTAGGCTGTTAAGCATGTTGAGTCGCCGACCAAAGGGCTCACCCATCATAGGCATGTCAAAGGCCATAAATCTAACTTTGGCCCAGCGTTTTGCAGATAGAGAATTTGCTGCGGCAATAGTGTCTGCTGAAGACACTGTGCTAGATGAAGCGTTAGCGACAGAATGCGGCTCGATGTTTGTCAGCGTTGAAAGCACAATAGAAGCCGTACGTTCAAACTCCCCTCTTCCTATCCAAAGTTCACCGTCAATAGTGGTTTCTGGCCAGTTAGCGGTGAACCATGTTGGCGCGAATATCTTGTTCCCATTACGGGTCAGTAATTCAGTACCGTTCCATCTTGCGCGAATACCGTCTAGCTTCTCACTAACCCAATAGTCAGCTACGTTAATATCAGTGCGACTTTGATCGTATTGCTTAGCAAGCTGCAGCCCCTCGACAGTATCGAGCATGTGATTAGCATTAACGTTAGCAATGGCGGTGATTGAAAGTACACATACAGCAGTCAAAAAGTTTCGCATCGGCTCTTCCTATAACGTGTTAACCTTTGCTTGCTTTAACGCTTTTAATAGAGAAGCAAAAACAAAGAAGGCAGAGTAAATTACTCTGCCTTCTTTATTTTTATAACTGTACGCAGGAAGGTTTTTTTCGCTTAATTGAAAAGGCTCTAGTCGGTAATAATATCAATAACTGAGATCAGCACGTCTTCAGCAAACGCTTCACCTGCCGTTCTTTCTTTATCACGTCGCAGTTTGTAAGTTTCCAAGCAAGCGCTTTTGTCTATTAACATAAACCTGATGGCATCGTGCTCAGACGAACCAAGTGGTCTTCTGGCACCAGTTCATTGATATATACCGTTTCAAACTCGTATTGTTGTGGAGACTTTGGGGTTAGCATGGTGAACACTCCGAATTTCACTATGCCTATTAGATCAAAGCCCCAGACTTTCGTCTGGGGCTTTTTCAACAGTCTGAAGTCCCAAACGAGGTTGGGGCTTTTAAATGCGTTTGAAAGCGTTAAGTACTTATACGCGCTTAACAGCTACATCTGCTTCGAACTTAGGCTTAACGGCCAAGTCTTCAGAAGGTGGAGCAAACTTAGTTAGGTCAATGCCTGCAACCGCTTGCTTGTACTCTTCGGTCGTTGGGAAACGACCAAGAACCGTTGAAAGTACTACTAGCGGTGTAGAGCCTAGTAGTGATTCACCTTTTTTCTCAGCAGAGTCAGCTACAACACGACCCTGGAAAAGACGTGTAGATGTCGCGATAACTGTGTCGCCAGGCTCAGCCTTTTCTTGGTTACCCATACACAGGTTACATCCAGGACGCTCTAGGTAAAGAATGTTGTCGTACTTAGTACGCGCCACTTCTTTAGGGTTAGCATCATCAAACTGGAAGCCTGCATATTTCGCTAGAACGTCCCAATCGCCTTCCGCTTTAAGCTCGTCAACGATGTTGTATGTAGGTGGAGCTACAACTAGTGGTGCTTTGAATTCAACAGAACCGTTAAGCTTTTCTAGGTTACGCAGCATTTGTGCGATGATTTGCATGTCGCCTTTGTGCACCATACAAGAACCAACGAAACCTAGGTCTACTGGCTTACCATCGTAGTAAGAAACTGGACGGATAACGTCGTGGGTATAACGCTTAGATACGTCTTCGTTGTTTACGTCTGGGTCAGCAATCATTGGCTCGTCGATTTGATCTAGATCGATAACCACTTCTGCGTAGTACTTCGCGTTGTCATCTGGCGCAAGCGCTGGCTCTTCACCAGACTTGATTTCAGCAATACGCTTATCAGCTAGGTCAATTAGGCCTTGAAGCATGTTCGCTTCGTTGTCCATGCCCTTGTCGATCATGATTTGGATACGGCTCTTAGCAAGTTCAAGCGACGCAATCATTGTCTCGTCATTTGAGATACAGATTGATGCTTTCGCCTTCATTTCTGCAGACCAGTCAGTGAATGTGAATGCTTGGTCAGCCAATAGAGTACCGATTTGAACTTCAATTACACGACCTTGGAACACGTTCTCGCCAGAGAATTGCTTAAGCATTTGCGCTTGAGTCGCGTGAACCACGTCACGGAAGTCCATGTGCTCTTTCATGCTACCTTTAAAAGTAACTTTCACAGACTCAGGGATTGGCATTGCCGCTTCACCCGTTGCAAGAGCTAGTGCTACCGTACCTGAGTCGGCACCGAATGCTACACCTTTAGACATACGCGTGTGCGAGTCACCACCGATGATAATGGCACGATCGTCTACTGTAATGTCGTTAAGCACTTTGTGAATAACGTCAGTCATTGCATGGTAAACGCCTTTAGGATCACGTGCAGTGATTACACCAAAGTTGTTCATGAACGACATAAGCTTAGGAATGTTAGCTTGTGCTTTTTTGTCCCATACTGATGCCGTGTGACAACCAGACTGGTAAGCACCATCTACAACAGGAGAAATCGTTGAAGCGGCCATTGACTCAAGCTCTTGGCACGTCATTGGGCCAGTCGTATCCTGAGAACCTACAATGTTTACTTTAACGCGTACGTCAGAACCCGCGTGAAGCGGAGCATCTGAATTTACGCCAACTGCATTTCGGTTAAAGATTTTTTCAACCGCTGTTAGGCCTTGGCCTTCGTGAGACACTTCTTTCGACGCTGCATATACGGCTGGCGCTTTTGTACCTAGAGTACGTGCTGCGAAAGACTGTAGCTGCTTACCGAATACAACTGCGTAAGAACCACCGGCTTTCATGAACTCCATTTTTTGAGGAGTAAATGATGCAGAAACGTCAGCAAGTTCTTCTGAACCGTTGTAAAGCTTCTTCGCCTTAGTATCGATAGTTAGTACAGTACCAGTTGCTACTGAGTAAGCTTCTTCAAGTACTGGGTCACCGTTTGCATCGCGAACGATTTCACCGTTTTCATCAGTTTTCTTAACCCAGTTCTTAAGGTCAAGACCAATACCACCGGTTACGTCAACAGTAGTAAGGAAGATTGGCGCAATACCGTTAGTACCAGCAACAATTGGCGCTTTGTTTACAAATGGAATGTAAGGGCTTGTTGGCTCACCTGCCCATAGTGCAACGTTGTTCACACCAGACATACGAGATGAACCTACACCCATTGTGCCTTTTTCAGCGATAAGCATCACTTTAGCATTCGGGTGCTTCTTACCAAGTTCAACAATTTCTTGCTGCGCTTCAGGAGAGATCATGCACTGGCCGTGAAGTTCACGGTCGGCACGTGAGTGCGCTTGGTTACCTGGAGAAAGAAGGTCAGTTGAGATATCACCTTCAGCGGCGATGTAAGTCACAACTTCAATTTTCTCTGGAACATCAGGAAGCTTGGTAAAGAATTCAGCTTTTGCGTAGCTTTCTAGTACGTCTTTAGCAATAGCATTGCCAGCTTTGAATGCATTTTCAAGACGCTCAGTGTCAGCTTCGTATAGATAAACTTGAGTCTTCAATACTTCTGCCGCAGGCTTAGCAACCGCTTCGTCATCAGAAAGTGCTAGGTCTAGTAGTACTTCTACAGACGGACCACCTTTCATGTGTGAAAGTAGTTCAAGCGCAAACTCAGGGGTAATTTCTTCTACTTTTTCTTCGCCAAGTACAATTTCTTTTAGGAATTGTGCTTTAACACCCGCCGCAGGTGTAGTACCTGGAAGCGTGTTATAGATAAAGAATTTTAGAGAGTCTTCGCGATGCTCGTTTGTTGTATCTTTAATTTGAGCAATAATTTCAGACAGCAGATCTGCACTGTCGATTGGCTTAGGGTTAAGACCTAGTTCCGTTTTACGGGTTTCGATCTCTGCCAGATATTCTGAATACAAACTCATATAGTTCTCTCGGTCTTAGTTTTACTTGGGCGTAGTGTTAAGTCGGTCTTAGCTATACGCATATAAAAATGAGGGATATTTTAACCGATTTTTAGCGGTTACGTAATGACTGAAAGTAAACAGTTAGGTATTCACCCGCCTAAACTGTCGTTGTGTTAAAGCACTTACATTTTTACTAGAAAAACGAATTTTAATTAAAAGCAAAATTAAGCCAATAATTTCATGCAGTTAGAAGCAAACCATTTGAAATCAATGACGATATTTAGCTTGAATGGTTTGACCAATAAAGATAAATAATAGTGTTGCACTTATGACAGACATTCATTTTATTTATGGTGCTACCAGTACAAATTACCATCAATTTTGAAACAAAATTTCATTTATTAATGTTTTCTGTGCCTAATTTCCTCTTGGCGATACCTCGATCACTCTTCCATTTTCACCATCGGTCAAAAGAAGCAGGTTACCTTGATGATCAAGCGCAATATCCCGCAGCCGTTCCCCAGGTCCCTCAAAAATTTTTGTAGAGATATATTCGTTCGATACGGCTCTAACAGCATACAAAGCTTTGGCTTTCAAACTGGTAACAAGTAACGTATTAGCTAGCATCGGGAAACGCCCATGGGAATAGTAGATCATGGAGGATGGCGCTATAGAAGGTGTCCAGTCTACAATGGGGCCAGTCATTCCCGGATAGGTCGAAAAAGGCGAAATTCTAGCGCCGGAATAGTCTTTGCCTAGTGTAACAACTGGCCAACCATAATTTGCGCCTTGTTGAAGAAGATTTACTTCATCACCGCCATCTGGGCCGTGCTCATTCAAAAATAGGTTGCCGTCACTCCCCTTTACAAGTCCTTGGGGATTGCGGTGTCCAATACTAAAAATAAAGGGGTTATCAGGAAAAGGAGGGTTGGCCAACGGCTTGCCGTCTATTGTGAACCCTAGCACTTTTCCTAGTTGTGAACTGATAACTTGCGCTTGCTCGCGATAATCAAAGCCATCTCCTGTCGTAACCAAAAAGCCCTGTTTTGTGTTTAAAGCACTGCCCTCTAGTTGAAGCAGTTTCCCACCGTAGTGCACAGGCGTGTCTTTGGCTTGTGCCAGTGCTAACACTGGCTGAATGTTAGTTATGCCAGAAGTAAGGGAAAGCTGTCCTTTTACTATGGCAAGACGGTTTGCACTATCGCTCCCCTTGGAATAACTCAGCAACACGGTTCTGTCTTCAGGGAATTGCGAAGGTATAAGAAGATCGAGTACGCCTCCTTGCCCTTTGGTGTACAAGTCATCGAGCATTAAAGAAAACCGCGCACTTTCCCCCTTATTGTCAATAATTACCAGCTCACCATCTCGCGTTACTATCAATATATGGGTACTTGCCTGAGCCTTATCGATAACCGTCGTTAAGGCCTTGGGAAACGCCAATGAGGTAGCGATATCTTCTGTCACGACATGCTGGTCAAAATTTTCATAGGCCGTTAGATTTGAGCTACCTGCTTCACGTTGCTCAGTATTAGATGCGTGCTTTTGAGTGAGTTCAGAGGCAGTAGTTACGGCAAAAGCAGGAGCTAAAGCAGCTCCCAATGAAGAAAAAGCCAGTAAACTGATCATCGAACGCCATGACTTCATTGTGATTGTCCTCTTTTACTTAACATACTATGGTATACCCTATTGCCACGCTCAAACTATTTGAGGCCTGTTGAGTCTTGTTCTAATACACTGTGCGACAAATCTTGGACTACAAAAATGAACAACCTAATACGACGCACTATTTTCCATTTTTTACCATCATGGGCCGTCGGCTTTCTACTAGCAAGTACGTTTCACTCGTGTGCCGTTTTAATCGGACTCATTCGAATTGATGTCGATATGAATCCAAGCGATTGGTTTTTCATGATATGGCAAGATGCACTAGGCCTTTTGCCTACTTACGGCGTGATTATTGCCATTACCTTATTGTTGGCGTTCTTGGCGACACATTTCATTGTTAAACGAATTAATCAAAATGCTAGTGGCTCTTCCAACCGGACCCGATTTATTCTTTTCACAATAGCGGGAGGCCTGTCGTTCTTATTAATGCTCATTGCCATGCAGCCCATATTGAATGTGACCCTAATTGCAGGCGCTCGCACTACCTTAGGACTTACCGCGCAATGCATGGCAGGCATCTGTGCTGGTGGGCTATATAGTTACTTAAGTAATAGTTCTACAAACAATTGATAACTAAAAATTATAATACTAAATAACCCAACCCTGATGTAAATGAAAAGTTAAGTTTGCTACTGTAAGGCATAAACACCCTACTTACTTTGCCCTACTAGGAACAAGCAACATGATAACTTATCCTGATAACGTGACCTGCTTAGCCGATTATATTGAACGCGTTTTGCAAAAATTTGCCGACAGGCCAGCGTATACGGCGCTTGGACAAACACTTACATTTGCCGAGATTGACCGTAACTCATCAGCGTTAGCCCGCTACTTTGTTCACGAAGCTAAATTGTCTCCTGGTACCAAAGTCGCCATACAACTTCCTAATTTAATTCAAAACCCTATTGTTGTTTATGCTGCCTTACGCGCAGGCCTTGTTGTAGTAAATACAAACCCGCTTTATACCGAACGCGAGATGAAGCACCAGTTCACTGATAGTGGCGCGAAAGCTCTGGTTATTCTGGGTGATTTGCTCCCCAAATTCTCTAGCATAAAAGATGATACTAGTGTCGAAACCGTTATCACCACATCGGCAACAGAGCTTTTAGACCCTAACACTGCACCAAATCTCGATGGTACGGTTTCATTCACACAAGCAGTGGAGCTAGGCAATACACTGCCTGCATTTGAACGTCCTTCTATTGCTCTAGATGAACTTGCCATGTTGCAATACACTGGTGGTACTACAGGGGTATCGAAGGGCGCAGCCTTAAGTAATAAAAACGTTTTAGCTAACTGCATCCAAATGCTCGACCGTATTGGTGAGGGCTTCAAAGATGGTGAAGAAGTATTGGTATGCCCATTACCGCTTTATCATATTTATGCATTTACGGTTGGAATGATGGCGCTCTTTGCCAAAGGTACTCAGATAATTCTTATACCCAATCCGCGGGATATCGATGGTTTCATTCAAACACTCAAGCCCCATAAAATTTCAGCATTCATGGGGATCAACACCTTGTTTGTTGGTCTTGGGAGACACCCTGAATTTGCAAAGTTAGACTTTTCTAAATTACACCTCACGATGTCTGGCGGCACCGCACTTACTCAAGCCGCAGTATCCATTTGGCAAGACGTAACCGGGAACACCATCACCGAAGGCTATGGGCTATCAGAAACTGCGCCAGTTGTATCTTTTAACATTCCAGGTAAAGAAGAGATTGGCACGGTGGGGCACGAACTAGAAGGCACTGAAGTTGCGTTACTGGATAGCCATGATAAGCCGGTGGCCGAAGGCGAGTCAGGGCAAATTGCAGTTCGCGGACCTCAGGTTATGCTGGGTTATTGGAACCGAGACGACGAAACTGCCAAAGTCATGACCCAAGATGGCTTCTTTAAAACCGGGGACATTGGCATTCGCACCGAGTCTGGGGCAACTAAAATTGTAGACCGTTTAAAGGATATGATTATTGTCTCTGGGTTTAATGTCTATCCAAACGAGGTTGAAGATGTTCTTACAACGCACCCTAGCGTGATGGAAGCCGCAGTTGTGGGTAAACCCGATGAAAAGACCGGTGAGCGAGTGTGTGCATTTATTACTGTTTCAAGCGATGTATCAACACAAGACGTCATTGATTTTTGTAAACAGCACCTCACAAATTACAAGATCCCTAAGTCGATCACGATACTTGACGAGCTACCAAAATCTACCGTCGGAAAAATTCTACGTAGAGAGCTTCGTTCGGCTTAATGACTCCCCCACTAGCGCCGCACATTCAGCGCGGCGCTTAATACCCAGTTTTACGCGTTTTCCATCGAAAAATCAGATATTTTTGTTTCACTATCTCAAGGCAAACCTGGCAAGGCGAAGTACATAGTCTGACTAAGTTGGGCGAGCCTTAGTACGTATTCACCACTCTGGTTCCCGTCATCAAGTCGTCGCCGCGGGTAGACCACCTAATTGCTATTGCCACCGATATATCAGAACAAAAGCTCCAAAAAGCGTACGACGAAGCCCAAAGTGCTTTTCCCTAGCGCATAAAAAAGGGTCGAATATTATTCGACCCTTTTAAATGATGTATTAACGAAAGTACGATTTTTAACTTGTACCTAGCTCAGCTGCAATGGCGTCTGCCTGACGCTTTTCGCCCTGTACAAACTGCTTCCATTGCTGTGCCATGGCACGACTCTTCTGATGCTTTTCTGCTTCAGCTAGCTGATTAAGCGCAAGGGCATATTGCTTCTTGTTGTAAAGTGCCATGCCTTTAATTAGGTAAACCAAACCAGGGTTTCTCAAATCGCCTTTTTCAACCGCTCGGTCTGCCGCAGCAATTGCATCGTCGAAACGCTCTTCGTTAAGAAGAATTTGTGCTAACTGTGCATCTAACTCACCGTCTTCAGACAGTTCAGCCGCTTGCATCATAACGGGAATGGCTTTGTCTTGCTCTTTGGCAAGCGACCAGCTTTGGCCTAAGAACTTAAGGTTGCGCAAGTTTTTCTCTAGCACGCCGTCGTTCATTGCCTGCTCCATCAACTTAGCACCTTTATAAGGTACACGGTGATAGTAATAAAGCTGTGCCATGTTAAACACGTCAGCTGACGTATTAACAAACCCGCGTTGATAAGCGGTTTCCATGATGGCTAACTGCTTGCGCTCTTCGCCTAGCTCACCGTACATACCCGCTAGCTGGATCCAATACTTAGGCTCGTCAAATAGCTTCACCATTTTAACCAGAACGTCTTTAACCTTCTCAGGCTGCTTGAGTTCATAGAAAATAGCACGCTGAAGTATTAACCAACCTTCGTCAGGGATCATGCCTTCCGCTTCGTGATCGGCAACGGCTTCAGAAATCCACGTTGCGGCTGGCTCGTACTGTTTATTCTGATAGTACGCTTGAGCCTTTATCACTTTGTTTTTCACCGGTACAGGGCCCGCATTAAGACTTTCCCAACGCTCTAAGTAGGTGATGGTCTCGTCGTAATTACCCTGCATAAGGTTAAGCTGCGCCAAACTGAAAAGTGTAGTCATTTCGAACTTTTCAGGAATAGGCTGCTGCTCTACGACTTTCGCGAACGATTCTAACGCCTTTGTATAGTCTTCGTTGTTGTAATAAATGAAGCCGAAAAAGTTGTACATCATCGCTTTTTCGTAGGCGTTCATAGAATGAGACTTATCTTCCACTTCTTTCAAAATGGAAATAGCTTCTTCTACATTGCCCGCTTCATCAGCTGCCGTTTGTGCACGCGCTAGCTGCTCGTAGACTTTACCGCGAAGCGTAGGCACGCGACGGGTTTGCTTATCGCTAGCTTTTATCTCTTGTCCATCTTGCTGCTCAGCCTCTTGCGCAACAGCGTCATTCGCAACCAACATACCAGGTACAGATACAGTGGCCGATGCAAATGCAAACGCCAGTGCACTAAGCAATGTATTCGTCTGTTTTCTCATCATGTTCTGTTACCCGTCAATTTGGAACGTAATACGGTTTTGTACACCAGACACTTCCGTTGCTTCGCCATTTACTACCCGAGGCTTATATTTGAACTTCATGGCTGCATCTATAGCCGCTTGTTCAAAAATACCTGAAGGGTTAGCTTCAACAACAATTGGGTCGCGTACTGCGCCTTGCTTAGTTACTGTAAATTCAACAATAACAAAACCTTCAATACCTCGCTGAAGTGCACGTCGTGGATAAACTGGCGCAACCTTAACGATAGGAAGATATTCACCGTCACCGGATTCGAGGGCCAACCCGCCTTCTAGGGAGATGTCGTCTCCAACTTCAGCACCAAAATCCATCGACGTACCTTCAGCATCTGGAGAAGGTGAGTCCATTTGAGGCTGCTCCATTTGCGGTGGCGGCTCTTCAGGCTTAGGTGGCTTCTTCGGCTTACGATCTTTTTTCTCAACCTGTTCATCCTGCTTAACCCTTACGAAGTCAAGCACGCTTCCCTTAGGCGGCTCAGTTAGTGCGCTGCCACCCATCTTGATAAGCGATTGCATCAAGAAGAACAGGCCTAACGTGATCGCAAGGGAAATAACAAATGCGATTAAATATCGTGGCATGATTTATTGCTCTTGGGCTGCAATCGAAACATCGTAAACGCCAGCGGCTCGCGACGCGTCCATAACCTTAATCAGTGTTTCTGTTGTGGCTTTTTTGTCAGCCTGAATTACAACAGAACCCTGTGGGTTTTCTGCGCGAAGACGCTCAATGTTCGCTTGTACTGCGCGAACGTCGATACGGCGCTTGTTAATCCAAATTTCGCCTTTATCTGAAATAGCGATAAGGATATTAGCGCGATCCTTTTTCACAGCAGTTGCTGCTTCTGGACGGTTAACATCGATACCCGCTTCTTTCACAAATGACGCAGTCACAATGAAGAAGATCAACATGATAAATACAACGTCCAGCATGGGCGTCATGTCGATGGCTGCTTCTTCTTCATCGACTAAGTTTTGAAAGTGCTGCTTCATAATAAATACCTTACCTTAACGCTTAGCTAGCATTAACGTTGAATAATCAATGCATCCTCAAGATGCGTGCGTTCTGATTTCACCATACGAGTTAACCAAGTAGCGGCGAATACGCCTGAAAGTGCGCCAACCATGCCCGCCATTGTGGGGATAGTGGCTTTCGATACACCTGACGCCATTGAACGAGCATTACCTGAGCCCGCAATCGCCATTACATCGAACACTTCAATCATACCGGTAACCGTTCCCATCAAGCCTAGCAGCGGACAAAGCGCAACCAGTGACTGGATAATTGGGATGCTGCCGTTTAGGCGCATGGTTAACTGTGAAATTGTTTTCTGACGAACCTGCTCTGCGAACCAAGAAGAGCGATCGGCACGTGCTGTCCACATTGCTATCGCTTCTTTCTTGGCTTGCTTGTGCCAAACCATCAGATACATCGCACGCTCGAGGATCAAAAGCCACATAACGAATATCAGCAGACCGATGACCAGGAGAACCTGGCCACCTGTTTCTGTGAAATCGCGAATTGCTTCTAGAAACTCGATCATGATTAGCCTCGCTCAGCGCGCTCTGCAATTACGCCAGACGCCTGTTCTTGTAGGATGTACACAATGTTCTTAGAACGTGTGTTAAGCATTGCATAAAGCAGTGTCATTGGAATCGCTACAACTAGACCTAGTACTGTTGTTACAAGTGCTGTTGAAATACCACCTGCCATCAGTTTCGGGTCACCCGTACCAAACAAGGTGATAGCCTGGAAGGTGTTGATCATACCGGTTACCGTACCTAGTAGACCCATAAGCGGTGCTACAACAGAGATAATCTTAATGATAGTTAGGTTACGACCTAACTTAGGCACTTCGCCCAAAATCGCTTCTGTAAGGTGAAGTTCAAGTGCTTCAACGTCGGCGTCTGGGTGCTCGTCACGTACTTTAAGTACACGGCCAAGCGGATTGTTTGTGTTTACTTCTTTGCTCTTAAGCTGTTTGTTCACTTTCATGCGAATAAGCGTCAGCGTTACAAGACGCTCAAGGGCAAGTAGAAGACCGAATGCACCAACGATAAGAATGATGTAACCTACAACACCGCCCTGCTCTACACGCTCTTGAAGGTTAGGCGCTTGAACAAGAAGACCTAGGATTGAACCACCCGTTGGGTCGATACCGAACTGCACTAATTCACCGCTTGATGCTTGTAGTTCAGCAGCAGAATCCATGTAACGGTCAGCAGGCT
This sequence comes from Alteromonas sp. G4i13, assembly GCF_054960505.1. NCBI lineage: Bacteria > Pseudomonadati > Pseudomonadota > Gammaproteobacteria > Alteromonadales > Alteromonadaceae > Alteromonas > Alteromonas sp. G4i13. The sequence goes on from NZ_JBHNYX010000026.1 coordinate 27,169, forward strand.
GACGTACAAGTTCAGATACTGTACCTGTTACACCGTTGTACTCTAGGTATTTACCATCAGCAACAAGTGCAAAAGGACCTACGCGAACAACAGACTTATTCACTTTTTCACCGCCCGCTTCAACAACGTCTGTCTTGAACGTAGTGACTTTGCCGGCTTCAGTCATTTCGCGTTGCATTTCAAACCAAACGCGCTCAATTTCTTCAATTGATGCAAGTTTTGAGCTTGAACCCATGTCTTGTGCCATCTTATCAAGGAAGTCAGCACGGCCAGGGATTTGTGCAGAAACCACTGAGTTATAGAATTTGTTTTTGGTGTCGCCAGCGATTTGCTGAAGCACACCGAATAGCTCTTTAAGTGAACCAAGACGTGTGTCTAGTGCACCGTTTAAGTCAGCCAGTTTGAATTCGTTTTCTTCGAACTGAGTTTCAAGCTGCTCTGATTGTGCAAGCATTTGGTCGCGCTTTTCACGAGTTTCGCGAAGAATGCGATCTTGCTCTGCACGTTGCGCTTGGAAATCACGCTCGCGCTGTTTGTTTTGCTGAGACTGTGCGAACTGACCTTCTTCTAGTTGCTTAAGAAGTGCGTCTAAGTCCATGGCACGGTCGCTTTGTGCGAAAGCACCAACGCTGATGCTAAGGGCTGCTAGACCAACAGCGATACGTTTTACTGTGTTAAACATTCTCATCAACCTCTTAGTCTGTAATTGCCACTGGCAGCATTAGCAAGTCTGGTGCAAGTTGCTTCTTCGCCATGCGCAGACCTTTTGTAATTTGTGTACGGTAGCTGCTATCAAGCTCTTCCCACTGACGAGTTTGCTTGTTCCAAACACCCTGCATGCTTGCGTCACGTGTTTGATAAATTAGCGCTGTGCGACCAAGGCGTAGGAATTCAACGTCACGCTCTTGACCGTTAATTGAATGAATACCGCTGTACGCTTCCATAGTGCGGCCGTAGTCCATCTCTACTTGATACGCTTCCATTACGCGGCGGAATTTCTCAGACGCAGCAACGTCGGCACGGTCCATCATAGCGCGAAGGTCAGCAACGCGATTTGCGCGCTCTTCTGGAAGGAATGGTACGTCTAGCGCAACAAATTGCTCTAGGCCGTCAATCATGCGCATCATTAGTGGCGTGATTTGACGCTCAACAACAGACACTTCATCGATAGCAGCATTTAGGTCTGCCATTTCTTGTTCTTGGTTATTGATTTGCTTACGAAGCTGAGTGTTATAAACCTCAAGGCCTTCGATTTCTTTCATCAATGTTTTGAACTGTTGAAGTTTGCTGTCGATTTGATCGGTAATACCGTTGATCTTTTCTTGCGATTTCGCCGCTGACTCGTTTATTTTCGCTGCCTCATCGACAACGGGTTTTAAGACTTCATCGTCTTGTGCAAGCACGGGTGTCGCTGCTAGCGCACCTGCCACAAGCAAGGCATTGATAAGCTTCATACATTCAAACCTTTAAAGTTAAAAGAAATCGGTTGTATCCGACTATAAATTTCTGCGCGTAGGATAGGAGTTTTCTGTGACAGTTTTATTACGAAACTGTCATAAATAGACCAAAAGTGTCATCTATTGCACATAAAAAAGGCCGCTGGTTAGCGGCCTTTGTAATAAGTTAAGGTTTAGAAGTCATATTTATATGACAACCTAATACCTGTACCCCTTGTCTCCGACCTAAGCAACGTATCATTGAATTCAATTTCACGATCTTCACCTAGAATATTTTGAACGCGTAATGTGACAGTGCTATTAAAGTCTGGGTAATACTTGTACACCATATCAAGTGAATGGAATGGTTGTTCGAAGTTATCGTCGAAACCGTCGATACCCGGAATTAGAATACGCTCACCAAATACGTTGTAGACGAGTGAGGCAGAGTGTTCACCGTTATCTGAGTCATAACCCAACTGCATGTTAAGTACATACTGAGAGTGACCCGTCATACGACGCTCAACATTAGTAATCGCCGCAGAAACACCGGTTTGCTCAACAATATTCTGACGATCTAATACGATTTCAGAATCACTGACAGTGATGTTACCTGTAGTAAACAAGTTGTCCCAGATACCGTCACCAATAAAGGCCAAATCTTGTAGGAATTCAACTTCGACACCATAAACCTCACCAGATTCTGCGTTAGCAATACGAATTAGCGGTGGACCATCCTGAGCTGGAGACTGTACCGATTCAATTGGCGCTTCCATGTCTTTGTAGAATAAGCCTACCGATACGTTGTTGCCTGCTTCACGGTACCATTCCCAACGTAAATCATAGTTAATGATATCTGTTGTGCTTACACCAGGTGTACCTGCAATCGGGAAGTTAGTTAATGGGTCTAGGTAAGTTGCTGATGACACTTCACGAAGATCAGGACGCACAACTGTTTGACCGATGCTCGCTCTTAACTGCATATCGTCTTCTAAGAAGTAAGTTACAGCAAGCGCTGGATAAAACCCGTCTTCTTGAAACGCTAGCTGTGAACGATCTGCTTCATCACTCAAGTCAAATTGGTTTGTTCGCGGATCCAATGGCGCCACTACCTGACGGAAGTCTTCATAACGGGCACCACCAGTGAAACGCCACTTGTTGTCATAGAAGAAATCAGCTTCTAGATAGTACGCATCAATTTTTTGACCCGCTACATAGTCATCACCAGCAATAGTCGTATCACGAATGATAGGTCGGCTAGACAAAGACAGGGTGTCTAAAACGCTGTCGCTGAAGATTTCGCTAAAGTCGTTACCATCTAATATTGAACGGTCTTCAACACCTAACGTATTGATATCGAAACGGCGGTTTTCTGCAGTACGAGTTTTGGTTACAAAGCTTGCACCCACTTTGTACTCAGTTTCCCACTTACCCATTGTCATCGGGTAAGTCACGTTATAGCCAAAGTTCTCCAAGCGGTCGTGAAGATTTTGGAAAGTATAACGAGCAGCAGTTTGTGCATCAGATAAGAAGATTTCGTTTTCATCGTCAAAAATACCATCTTCATTCACATCTTCCATAACGAAGCGTGCATTGAAGTTACCTGGCGCATAGCGTACCGAGCGGCCTAATGAGTATGTCCAGTCAATACCCATGAAGTTTAGCTCTGGGATTGTATGCTGGCCTTTAAGTTGATTGGTATATAGCGAGCGTTCTTCGTACTGAACATCAATATCTCTAATACGCAAGCCTTCTGCTTGGTTCAGGTTTTCAGTATTACCGAACATCTCGCGGATTTCGTCGCGCGTATCGTTTAGCACGATAAGGCTATAATCAATACGATGTTGACGGTTATAGTCTACACCTAGTGTTAATAGTGAAGACCAAGTCACCGTTTGCTCTGTACCTTGGATATCATCAAAGAAGCGTACATTGATAATGTCATCGCCGACTAAGTCAGGGTCTTGTAGCTCGTATTCTTCAGAAGAGCGGGTTTGGGCTGAATAACGTGAAGTTACCAAAAAGCCAAAGCGCCAGTCGTCATCGTAATCATAGCTGTCACCATAAGTGACATTAACGCGCATGTCAGGATCGGCAGACTCTCTTTCTAGCCCGTATTCTCTATTAACACCTTTGAATAGTTCTAATGCTTCTTCTGGCTCAAGATCGTCTAAGAAATTTTTTGAATCCCAACGTTCTTGAATAGCTGCTGAAACGCCACGAGTACCGTCGTCTTCACCTGTCCAATCGCGTCCACCACCAGCATAATCTAACACATCACCAGAGTTTTCCGTATCGATACCAACCGCAGCCGATACGTTGAAAACACGCTGTGTAGGTATAGATTTCAATCGGATATTTACGTTACCACCACCGAATGCCGCGGGCATAGATGGTGAATACGATTTCTGAACCGCAAGGCTTTCGATAATGCTCGACGGGAACAAGTCGAGAGGGATAACGTTACGCGTTGGATCTGGGCTTGGCACGATTGCGCCGTTTAATTGTGTTGATGAGTAACGCTCACCAAGGCCACGAACATAGATGAAACGACCATCTACAAGTGTTAGACCAGTTACACGGCGAAGTGCGCCCGCAGCGTCACTGTCACCAGTACGAGCTATCTGCTCAGCACCCATGATGTCAGCTACGAAGGCTTGATTTTTACGTTCTTCCATTACTGCTGTCGCGGTACCTTTTAAGCGCGTACCGGTAGCGACAACTTCCTCAATCACTTCTTCTTCGTTTGATTGAGCGTTGGCTATAGTCGTTGGAAACAAAATGCTTGCTGCAACGGCTAAGCTAATGGGCTTTAGAAGAAACCTGTTAGCAGGTCTGTTCATGATGAACCTCTTTAGAAAGGAATACTTTCACGATAATTATTCGTGTTTTACAAACTTAAAAGCAAGTGCGCCACTTTTGCAACGCACTTGCTTGTTTTTAGCTATGCGAACTGAGTCTTATTCAAGACCAACAGTCCATCCCGCAGTCCAGTCGTTATCAGCGTCTTTAACTGCGCCGATAAAGTCTACTGAAGAGAAGAAGCTGTCTAGCGTCGATACGTCAGTCGCTACTGTTGCATCTACTGTGTAAATACCGTTAAGTACTGTTGCAGTGTTATCAAGTAGGCTGTTACCTGCCTGCGCAGTGAACCAATCTTCTTGACTAAAGTCGCCAGAGTCTTTGATGTTTTCAGCACACGCTAGTACAGATGTTTCAAAAGTAAGCTGAGGCGTGTTGGTACCATCCATGTTAGCAAGTAGCGTAGTATCGCCATCGCTTAAGTCGGCTTCAAAACACTCACCCATACCCGCTGGACCAGTTACAACAAAGTTGTAAAGTTGTGCATTAGTTTGGTCGCGAAGTAGAACACCTTCAGAGTCTGCATCAGCAGTGTCGAACTCGTTACCAATGATAGTCATGTTAGCAACCATAGGGTTAGAGAACGCTGTGCCGTCGCCGCCGTCACCGTCGCCTTCAATTGCGCGGTTAGCATCAGAGTTATCTTCAGCGTGCTTAACAAGTACAAACTGAAGCTTACCTACGTAGCCGTTATCCCAGTCTACTGAGTCATCTTGAATGCCTGTTAGCGTAAGATACTTAACGTTTACTGCACCACCGAAGAACTCAACACCGTCGTCTGCGTTTTTGTGAACTTGTACATACTCAACAGTAGTACCAGAACCCACACCGCCAAACGTAATACCGTTTAGTTCGTTATCTGGTGCAATTTCAAAACCACCGTGCATTACGCGAACGTAGCGAAGTGTACCAGAGCTATCTGTGTTGTCAGTTCCGCCGAAAACTGCACCTTCTTGTGCACCTTCAACTTGAAGTGAACAATCTGTACCGTCTTGAGGACACTTAGTTGATTCGCCGTTACCTAGAACGATCATGCCGCCCCATTGTCCAGCTTCACCCGCCTCAAGGCCGCCAACAACGTGGTCACGTGATGTGAAAGTAATTGGGTTTTCAGCAGTACCGTTTGCATTGATTTCTGAATCACGGCTAATTACTAGGTAGTCATTACCCGATGCACCGTAAACGGTAACGCCTGGCTCAACAGTAAGGGTTGCGCTGTTTTCTTTGTCGCCACCTACGAATACTGCACCTGAAAGCGCGTAGAAGTTACCTTCTGTAAGCGTAAGGTCAGACGTGATAGTGCCAGACACTTCGCACGTAGTGGTTGAACCGTCTACTGGCGTGATAGAAGTCGTACCTGATGGACAGCCAGAAGCAGATTGTACTAGTTCGATGTTACCGCCACCGAAACCAAATGCCCAACCTTGACGCCAGTCGTCTTCACCAATCGCACCAATGAATGTGTTTGCTTCAAAGAATGTATCAAGCAATGTTGACGCATCGCCACCAGCTGTTAGAAGTTCACTTTGCGCTGTAAGCGTGCCGTCGGGGTTAAGACCAAGATTTGCACGGTCTTCAAATGCGATTAACTGGTTGCCTTCTTGACCAGTAAACCATGCTTCAAGGTCAACTGCACCTTCTGGCGTGTTGAACGGCTCAGAACAAGCAATTGCTGAGTAAGTCATGGTTAGGTCACCGTCAGAAAGGTTAGCTTGAACCGTTTCGTCAGTGTCCATTTCTAAACACTCGCCCATTGCTTCTGGACCAGTGATAAGAAAGTTCATTAGGTTTGCGCCAGTTTGGTCGCGAAGTAGTAAACCTTCAGAGTCAGCGTCAGCTGTATCGAAAGTGTTACCAATAACTGTCATGTTTGCGATCATTGGCTTAGAGAATTCTAGGCCGTCACCACCGTCGCCGTCACCTTCAATACCGCGGTTTGCGTCAGAGTTGTCAGCAGCGTGCTGAACGTAAACATACTGAAGCTTACCTTTGTAACCGTTGTCCCAGTCTACTGAGTCATCTTGGTTAGCTGTTAAAACTAAGTGTTTCGCGTTTACCGCGCCCCCGAAGAATTCTACACCATCATCAGCGTTGCTGTGTACTTGTACATAGTCAACTTCTGTACCTGAACCAACACCACCAAATGTAATACCGTTAAGTTCGTTGTCTGGCGCAATTTCAAAACCAGCGTATTTCACTACTACGTATTTAAGGATGCCAGAGCTGTCTGTATCGTCTGTACCACCAAATACTGCACCCTCTTCTGCACCTTCAACCTGAAGCGCACAGTCAGAGCCGTCTTGCGGGCATTTAGTTGAAGTACCGTTACCAAGGATAACCACACCACCCCATTGGCCTGCTCCAACTTCGTCACCTACAACATCGTTGAAAGATGTCATGATGATTGGAGAAGATGCTGTACCTTCTGCTTCAATTTGAGAGTCACGGCTAACTACAAGGTAATCTGCACCAGTGCGACCAAAGATGATTGTACCTTCTTCGATTGCTAGCGTTACGCTGTCTGCTTTGTCGTTACCAATAAATACTGGTCCTTCAAGTGCCCACACTGTGTCATTAGTTAGCGTGATAACGCCTTGAGCGTCAGCATCATCAGCTGTTAAACGACCAGAAAGAACACGTACTTCAACCGACTGGCCGAACGCATCAGAAACTTCACCACTTAGGAAAGAGCTTACTTCACCTGGAGCTGTATCATCTGAACCAGTATCGCCACCAGTATCGCCACCAGTGCTTCCACCATTATTATTAGTTACGCTGTTATCAATATCACCTTCACTGATATTAATATCGCCGCCACAGCCTGCTAGAACAAGTGCAGTAGCAATAGCTGAAGCCTTGAAAAGTTGCTTAAGTTCCATGTGTTTCTCCAGGTACGGTATAGTTATGGATTTTGAAAACGCGGAAACTTTAACTGAGGTAGATGACACATTTGTTACATTAAGTCGCTGTAACAAAAGTTTCATAGAAAAAGTTCAATTTTGGGCTAGAAACACGTTTAGAAGACTTACTTTGGCTACTGAGAATTTGTTTTTTGTATATTTTTCTAAAACTTAATTGGTAAAAATCTGAAATTTTTGACCGAACGTAGACTTTATTTATTATCAACCGCCCCTTTTTTTAATCGCAATTAGTCAGATTTTCGTCAATATACCTTCTTGATTTGTGACGTAATTATGACATTGCAGCTAGGGTGAAGTAGACTTTAAAGAGGCTTCCACCTAAAAAACTTGTTGATTTGTTCAGCGGCATTAGAGTGGTTAGCGTTGTTCTGAATGGCACTTATTATTCGTCAAGCAGTCGGCGTTGGCGTACCAGTACGTCTTCACGAATGGGGAAATATCCGTCTCTTAACACCTGCTGCTGCCCTTCCTGTGACAAGATATAGCGCAAAAACTCCCTTTCCAGAGTAGGTAAAGGCTCACCAGGCTTTTTATTTATCACTAAATAAAGAAAACGGGCAAACGGATACGTTTCGTTGCGCACCGTATCAATAGAAAGAGGGATTAAGCTATCTAGCGACTCACCTAAAGGCAGAGCGCGAACTCCTGCGGTTTTATAGCCGTAAGCGGCATAGCCAATCGCGCCTGTACCGCTGGCCACGGACAATACTACAGATGCAGAGCCAGGTTGTTCGTTTACCGTATTCTTAAAGTCACCATCGCACAGCGCCATCACTTTAAACAAGCCGTAAGTACCCGATACTGAATTTCGACCGTACAGCCTGATAGGAGAACGATAGCCTATATCGTCAACGCCGAGCTGAGACCAATTGGTAATGGCTGTATTGCTGCCACAAAACTGGGTTTCAGAAAACACCGCGTCAACTTGCTCAAGGGTCATACCCGGCAGCGGATTGCGTCTATCCACAAAAATGGCGATGGCATCCATTGCCACTTTTAATACCGTAGGCGGGTAACCGTGGGTTCGCGTAAAATCCCGTATTTCACTGGGCTTTAATTCTCGGCTCATAGGGCCTATGGTGGCAGTACCTTCAATAAGTGCCGGCGGAGCGGTAGATGAACCGGACGCCTGTATTTGAAAGCCGACCTGAGGATAAAGGGTTTTAAATTCCTGTGACCAAAAGGTCATTAAGTTTGCCAGCGTGTCTGAGCCAACAGAGGATATTTTTCCTGCCACCCCAGGCTTACGTTCATAGGCAGGTACTTGATAGCTACCAGAAGCAGATGACGAGCTTTGAGTATTTTGAGAATCAGCCAGGGTTCCAAATGGTAACAATAAGCCTATTACTAAAAGTAACGTTGAAAGGCGATAGCGTTGCTCTTTCATCTTGTCATGCTTTTTGCTCACCAACACTTCTCGCCTCTTAGGGTTACAGTTGCTCTGCAATCAACTCGTTATCCAGCACAAACGAGAAATTGCTACCCTCACCCAATGAACTGGTTATATCTAAACGGGAATTATGATGACTTAGTACATGTTTTACAATGGAAAGACCTAAGCCAGAGCCACCGGTTTTGCGAGAGCGCGCTTTATCCACGCGATAAAAGCGCTCGGTAAGACGGTTTAGATGATTTGGCTCAATACCATCACCGTTATCTACCACAGAAAATTGCGCGCCATTTGGTTTACGTCGCCAGTACACATTAATTTTGCCACCAGCAGGTGTGTAGTGCACCGCATTAAACACTAGGTTTGAGCAAGCACTTCGAAGCTCGGTCTCTACACCGAAAACATAGAGTTCTTTGTCGATGTGGAAGTTTATTGTGTGGTTTTTCTCTTTATTAAGCGCCTGCGCTTCTCTTTCCACTTGCGCAAGGACCACAGGAATATTCACAACATTTTCGTAGATGCGTTCCGAACTTGCTTCAATGCGCGACAACACCAGCAAGTCTTCTATCAAGTTTTGCATACGGTGGGTTTGCGATGTCATTTCTTTCATCGCTTTTTGCATGAATGGATCGGAGTCTTCATCAATAGGAAGAATTTCAAGGTATCCGTTAATGACCGTTAGCGGTGTACGCAATTCATGAGACACATTTGCCACAAAGTCCTTACGCATTTCTTCAAGCTGGGACACCCGCGTTATGTCACGGGCAATCAGCAACAAATGCTCATCGCCATAAGGCATAATCCGGTATTCAAAGGTTTTGTTGGGGTTGGTAGGCGACGGTACTTCAATGGGGTATTTATAATTCCCTGCATGAAAGTACTGAATAAACTCCGGATGGCGCAACAAGTTGTCGATTCGACGCCCAGAGTCTTGCGGCCATTTAAGCCCTAAATCCAAGCGAGCAAGGCGGTTACACCAAATAATGCAGGCCTTAGCATCAACCACTACCGCCGCATCAGGCAAGGCTTCAGAACCCTCTCTAAAGCGCTTTACCAATTCACCAAGCTCTTTGCGCTTATTGCGGTTACGACGCTGAAGGTAATAAATACCTTCATAAATATGTTCCCACACGCCACGCACGGTAGGTGGAGACATTTTACGACTATGCCATAACCAGCGATTTAGCTTGTATAGATGCCAGTAGTTAAATAGCAGTAGCAGGGTTGCGCCAATGGCAACGGCGAATAACATATCATCTAAATACCACCCGACTAGCGCAAAAACCACAAGGAATAGCACTAAGCGCAATGTACTTCTCAACCAAGAGAACGGGTAATACATGAAATAGCTCGCGTTGTTTAAGGTGGAATTGGGCGCATGCCCAGATGGCGCAGCGACATCAAGGGAATAACACCATGTTACTCCCTAAACACTACATCTATTACAGCTTAGTAGAAAAACGGTAACCCGCGCCGCGTACTGTTTGGATCATAGCATCATGTCCGTGGCGAGAGATAGCTTTGCGTAGACGTCGAATATGTACATCTACCGTTCTGTCTTCTACATAAACATTGGTTCCCCAAACATTATCTAGCAGTAGCTCTCGGCTATAGACACGTTCTGGGTGCGTCATAAAGAAGTGCAACAACTTAAATTCAGTCGGCCCCATGTCTAACGGTTCTTCATTCGCCATTACGCGATGTGATACCGGTTCAAGTTTAAGACCATTAAATTCAATGGGCTCCTCGCTTGATGTAGGCGTAACTCTTCGCATCACTGCTTTGATTCTTGCCACAAGTTCCTTCGGCGAGAATGGTTTAGTAACGTAGTCATCAGCACCTGCATCCAGGCCGCGAATTTTGTCTTCTTCCTCGCCACGGGCTGTAAGCATGATGACGGGAATGTCACGAGTAAACTCGTGCTGCTTTAAACTTTTAGCTAGCTGTACACCGCTTCCTCCCGGCAACATCCAATCTAGTAAGATTAAATCTGGGTAAGGTTCGCAAATTTTTTCTTGCGCGATGTCGAAATCTTCGGCTTCAATAATGTTAAAACCAGATTGCTCAAGCACAAACTTAAGCATTTCACGGATAGGCGCTTCGTCCTCAACCACCAACACTGTACGAGACATCGTAATATTCCTGCTCATTTTTAAACGCCGTTATTATTAATGTGGTCTGTGACAGTTTTATTAAAACGATTACATTTATGTGTCAAGTTTAATACAAGCTTGTTCCAAAGTTTAAATACATAATCTTGTTTATTCATACGATTACGCATATTCTTGAAATTACATAAAACCGACTGTTATTGTTGCAAAGGTGAGCAACTACCAAGCGTTGTCGGTGATTTAAAAGGTCTGATGTAACAGGGGTGTGTTTATCGATGGCTGCGGTCAAGACAGGGTTATCAAGGAAACTCTTAGCCAGAGTGTTGTCAGTGTACTTTTCTCTCACGCTGCTAGTGACGGTAGGACAGATCTTTACAGAATACCTCAGCACGAAAAATCACGTTGAAGGCGAGCTTCAAACGCTAAAAAACACCTTTTCTTCTAGCCTGACCCGCGCTTTGTGGGAACTTAACCACGACCAAGTGCGTGCCATCGCCGAAGGCCTTATGTCATTGCCTATTGTTGAAGGGCTTCAAGTTCGTGGTGAAAACGGTAACTACATTGCCGAGTACGGCATCCGTGCTCAGCGCTCTCCTGCTCCGGTTGACCGTGAAATAATTGAAGATCATCCCGGCGGCGTATTTAGCTACAGCTTCCCACTAGTATTTAAATTCTCAGGTCGCGAATCTACGGTTGGCGACGTTACCTTGTATTCTAGCTTTGATACTATTTTTAGCCGTATTGAAGTAGGCGTATTTTTTCTTATCGGTAATGCGTTAGTAAAAACCACCTTTCTGGTCTTCTTGTTCATGACCGCATTTCGCACCATGCTTTCTGAACCGCTGCAAACCATTACCGAGCAAATGGGTAATTTCGATCCTCAACACCCAGAAGAGAGCAAACTCAGCATAAAGCTCGATGATGACAACGAGCTATTACAGCTTAAGGAATCTTACAACCACGTTATTGACGACCTGATTATTTCAAACAATAAGCTGAAAGACGCGCAGAATGAACTCACTCTTGCCAACAAGAAGCTAGACGACCAAAACCTGATTTTAGAACAAGAAGTGGCAAAGAAAACAGCGTCGTTGTCTCAGATCATGCTCGACTTAGAGCAGCAAAAAGACGAGCTTATTGCCCACCAACGAGAGCTTCGCCAAGAAAACGAAAATCGTCAGTATATAGAAGCCGAACTGCGCAAACGTAACCAAGAGCTAGCCAGTTCGATGGATACACTTCATCAAGCGCAAGAGCAATTAGTCGAGTCGGAGCGCATGGCGTCGCTGGGCGGTCTTGTGGCCGGTATCGCGCATGACGTAAACACGCCATTAGGCGTGAGTGTGACCGCTGCCAGCTTTCTACAAGAGCGACTTAACAATTTAAAAACCGACTTCGAAGATAAAAGCCTGACCAGTAAGAACATGGCAAGCTTCATCGATGAAGCAGAACAAACTGCGCTACTACTTTTAAGTAACCTAGAACGCGCATCTGATCTTATCGCCAGCTTTAAACAGGTGGCCGTTGACCAGACCAGTGAAACCGAGCGCGAATTTGTGTTGGGCGACTATATTAACGAAATTATTCAGTCACTTAAGCCAAGTTTTAAGCATACTGAACATCAAATTAACGTATCCTGCCCCGATAATTTAGTTGTGACCTGTGCACCTGGCGCCATCGCTCAAATCGTTACCAATATGGTGGTTAACTCAATTACGCACGGCTTTGAAGGCAAAGCGGCCGGCTCTGTAACACTAGATGTAAAAGAAGATGGTAATAATGTTGTGATCCACTACCAAGATGACGGAAAAGGTTTAAGCGAAGAAGAGCTCAGTAAGTTGTTTGATGCCTTCTTTACTACCAAACGCGGAGAAGGTGGTAGCGGTCTAGGCACGCATATTATGTACAACCTAGTTACGCAGTCACTGCATGGACATATAGAGGCCGACAGTACGCTTGGCAACGGCTTACAGTACACCATTCGTTTTCCGAAAAAGAGTGCTTAACCTTTCTTGCCACTATCAATCTAAGGTGCCCGCTTTCTAGGGCCTTTTATTCAATTGCACCGCGAGTCTTACGTTGGTAGGCTTGCGCCCTATTTTTATCAAGAGAATGCTTACACTATGTGGTTTAAAAATGTAAAAGCCTATCAAATTACTCAGCCGTTATCGCTAGACGAGGGCGATTTAGAACGTGCCCTTAACGAACACGCTTTTCGCCCGTGCGGTAGCCAAGACTTAGCAACCATGGGGTTCGCCTCTCCGTTTTCTCAGGCGGGTAAGCAAGGCACCATGTTCCATGTTGTTCAACAGCGTTTTTGGATAACCCTAAAGAAACAAGAAAAGATCTTGCCCGGCGCAGTGGTAAATGCCGAGCTTGACGAAATGGTGGCCAAAATTGAAATGGAAACCGGTTCGCCGGTAGGTAAAAAAGCCAAGGCAGATCTTAAACAAGAAATTCAAACCCGCTTGCTGCCCCAGGCATTTACGAAAAACACCTACACTCACGGCTTTATTTCGCTTGCTGACAACTTAGTCGTAGTAGACGCATCATCTGATGGCAAAGCCGAAGCCTTTTTGGCCATGGTAAGAAAAGCCATAGGCTCACTTCCAGTAGTGCCATTTACGCGTAGAAGCCTTCAAAGCGAGCTTACGCACTGGGTTACTGAGTCAACACCAGAAGGTGTAGGTCTACTTGAAGAAGCTGAACTTAAATCTACCGATGACACTGGCAGCGTTATTCGTTGTAAAAACCAGCCGTTAGACAGCGAAGAAATTAGTATTCATTTGGATGCCGGTAAGCTGGTTCAAAAGGTTGCATTCGAATATGCAGAGACGTTGACGGCTATTATGTGTGAGGATGGCGCCATTAAACGTGTTAAGTTCACCGATCGCATTAAAGAAGAAACTGACGATGTGCCAAAAGATCAGGTTGAAGCGCGCCTTGATGCAGAGTTCGCGCTTATGTCAGCCGAAATTTGTACACTGCTTAACTTCCTTCGTGGTGCGCTTAATCTTAACGACGATAGTTTATAAACTTATGGCAAATAAATATTAAGCCGATGAAAAAGATAGCCTAGCGCTATCGAAAAGCCTAATTACCTAGGGGTAGTTAGGCTTTTTATTAGGCTCTGTTAATTAACTTGCTTGTTTGAACTGTGGCAACCGTCATGTAGCGCAAATACTTCTTCGCTTTTTTCCTAGCCTTTCTCCTAGCTTTTGCAAGAAAGTTGCCCAACCGCTTTAAGTTGGATAGTGAATAACCACAATAAAGCGCGTTTCTCCTACTTCATCTCGATAACCGTGGGGCTGGTCTGCGCGTAATATACACTGCTCTTGCGCTTGATAAGTTTGCCATTGACCATCTTGCAAAACCCCTAACTTTCCTTGTAGTACGTGAATATGTTCGGTGACGCCTATTTGATGCGCCGAAGAGTGCTGCTCATGAAAGTCCGTTAAGCATAGTTCAAACATTTCAAACTGGGTGGCTGAGTTAAACGGAAATAGCGTTTTTATGGTTACGTTTGGGTCGTTAGCGAACTTGTTGTCGGCATGTTGGGACGTAGGTGCGGTTTCATCACCTGACAAGAAAGAAGAAAAAGAACACGCAAGACCGGTTGCTATCTTCCACAAGGTAGCGATTGTGGGGCTAGACTCGCCTCGTTCTATTTGCCCCAACATGGCTTTAGACACTCCCGTCAACTGCGCGGTTTTATCAAGGGAAAGCCCCCGAGCTTTACGAACAGACTGCAGGTGGTGTGCAATACTTCTTGAAATAGCAGAAGGCTGCGCATTTGCTTTTGTCATGTAATGAAGGCCTTTTATTTTGACGCTGAGTTTAATAAACCAGTTGTGCGCTATAACGCACAGATGTTAAGTTAACTATTGTACGTTATAGCGCACAAAAAGGTAGAGTAGCACATTCGATAGACACTAAAAGCGTGTTTCATCGCTCGGTCGATTCCAAATCGAAATTCCATCACGAGGGTTTTCATGAGCAAGTGGAAGTTAAGTCATATCAGCGCAGGGCTAACCGCGGTTACAGTAGGTTACAGTAGTTCTGTTGTCATTATCATTGATGTAGCGCGTAAAGCCGGCGCCAGCGACGACATGGTAGTGAGTTGGTTGTTGGCGCTTGGGCTCGGTATGGGCATTACCTGCATTCTGTTCTCGTGGCTATCCAAACTGCCCGTTGTTACCGCTTGGTCTACCCCTGGCGCGGCTTTTTTGTTAACCAGTATCGGTGACTACCGTTTAAGTGAAGCCATTGGTGCATTTATACTATGTGCCTTGCTTTCTCTTGTAACTGCGCAAAGCCGTAGCCTGCTCAAACAAATAAGTCGGATTCCCCCTGCAATCTCATCGGCGCTTTTGGCCGGCATTCTCTTACCTATATGCCTTGCGATATTCAGTGATGTTAATGACGCACCGTACTTAGTTGCGTTATTTATCGCGGCTTATTTAGTAGGAAGTCGACTATTTCCCCGCTACCTTATGCTGTTGTTGCTGATCATGTCGGTGACCATTAGCTTGTTTATGAGTAGTGCAGATGGTGTGGTTGCTCTATCAAGCGACTCACCAGGGCTGCCATCAATATTCACCCTGCCCGAGCCTATTTGGGTAACGCCCACTTTCTCACTGAGTGCTGCCATTGGATTAGCATTTCCCCTTTTTCTTATCACCACGCTTTCTCAAAACTTGCCAGGCATAGCTATTCATCACGCCCATGGATATACGCCCGACCACAAACCCATTTTGTCAGGCATTGCCATTGTTCAAGCCTTATTAGCACCTTTCGGTGGTTTTACCTTTAACTTAGCGGCGATAACAGCAGCGCTATGCATGGGCGAGCAAGCGGATGATGAAAAGTCGCAGCGCTATAAAGCCGCTATAGCAGCGGGGGTGGCGTATTTGTTCATGGGGTTATTAGCGTCTGTGGTCGTTGCGCTATTTGTGAGTATGCCCAGTATCATTATTCATCTGCTTGCTGGACTAGCCCTATTAGCTACGCTGCAAGGAGCGGTGGTTCGCGCTATGGAAGTAGAGCACCACAGGGCTCCTGCGTTGCTTACCATGCTGTGTACGGCGTCAGGATTTAGTTTATATTCCATGACCTCAGCGGTGTGGGGATTGGGGTTAGGTTTATTGCTGCTTTACGTTCAAAAGAAGCCTGTTAGCGCGTAGCAGCATTTATTTGCTTTGTGCTGTTTCATTGTCAGCTTTCCATAACGAAAAGGCCGGTACTGAAGTTATGCTTCAGTACCGGCCTTTGCAGTATTTTGTCGCTTAAAACACTTACAAGAAGATCTGCTTCGCTGCGCTTGCAAGCTCTTCAAACTCATCAGAATGAAGCTCGCCCATATCTTCAACCACACCGCGCTGAATAGCTAAGTTTAAGATCGCATCTTTTTGACTGTCTACCGCACCTGAGACTGCAGCGCCAACACGAACGAAATCAATGTAGGTTAACTCTTCTGGCATGTAGCTTAGGTCTTTCCAATTTTTTGAAACGTTAACGAAGGTTTCTCCGAAGCCCCACTCTGTCATAATGCTTGCACCAATACGGCCAGCTAATTTATCGATTGCCACTTCAAGGAATGAAGGGTTCGCAAAGACTTCAGGGTGACGCTCAGCCTCGGTCAAAATAGGCAGAACACCAATGTTGTGAACCAGTGCCGCTAGTGTCATGGTATCCATGCTCATTTCACGCTTTTTGGTACGCGCTATGTAAAGCTGAAGCACCGCCATAGAGTTAGCCACGATATTAACTGTATTTGCCCACTCTTGCTGCAAATAGCGTGCGACAACGTCGTTCTTAGAAACGAATAGCTGCTCCATGGCCAATGCTGTAGAAATATTCTTAATTTGGCGCAGACCAATTCGAGTCACCGCTTGGCTGATAGAGGTCACTTTTACGCTGCGGCCCATGTAAGCGCTGTTCGCAATTTTAATCATTCTTGCGCTAAGCGATGGATCTTGACCAATCACATCTCCCATCGCGTTTAAATTAATGTCGGGATCGTCTGCCGCTTTGCGGACTTTCAATGCAATAGCAGGAAGCGTGGGAAGGACGAGTGTGTCATTGTTAATTTTTTCAACCAAAATGGTTGAAAGCGCGTTCTGTGTAGACATATTTCTACCCTTAGAAAGTTCCAAATAGCCTCGTGAAGGCGATAGGTTGCTTTACCAGTTAATCATCTCGACCACCAGCAAAACTGATGACTAAAATAGATTCGATGTTTGTGCGTTGCATTCCGTGCGTTAACTAACATAGGCCTCTATGCTTCACGCTAAAATACAAACCGTTTATTGTTTTATTATGGTATTTCTATCACCATACTATAGTAGCTCTTTAGTTTCGACCAACTAAAAAAATACAGTGTCGATGCGAATCATTAGCAACGGCAGAACCACCAGAGCTTTTTTAAAGTATAGTCAACTGGTAGCAAACCACTATTGATATTAAGCAAATATTTTTCATACTTTTGTATTAAATCAAAAGCATAGCTATAGTGAGCTATCTATTCACCGCCCCGCATACTTTAAATCAATGCGGTTAAACCACACGGTAAGAGTCATTATGAAAAAAACAATTACAACTTACTCTCCTATTGCAGCTGCAGTAGCGGGTTTATTTATGCTGACCGCGTGCAGCAAAAGCGCCGATACAACACCAACTCAAACAGCAAAGCCTGAAACCGCTTCCGAGCAAACCTTACTTGTTGATGAGTCTCGCTTATCTATTTATCACGGCGTAGATCTTACCAGCGATTTGTCACACCTTAGTGACAATCAACACAAAATGCTTTCACTGTTAATTGATGCATCGAAAATCATGGACGACTTGTTCTGGAAACAAGCGTTCTTTGAAGATAAAGATGCATTTCTTTCGTCAATTAGTGACGAAAAAGTTCGCCACTTTGCAGCGATAAACTATGGACCTTGGGATCGTTTAAATGGCGATACACCTTTTTTAAGTGGCTATGAAGACAAAGCGCTGGGCGCTG
Source organism: Alteromonas sp. G4i13 (assembly GCF_054960505.1). NCBI lineage: Bacteria > Pseudomonadati > Pseudomonadota > Gammaproteobacteria > Alteromonadales > Alteromonadaceae > Alteromonas > Alteromonas sp. G4i13. The sequence goes on from NZ_JBHNYX010000026.1 coordinate 44,895, forward strand.
AGTTCTATCCCCATGATATGGAAAAAAAGGAATTTGCCACGGCAGATTTTGGCGACAAACAAGGCCTTTATTCCATGGTGAAGCGCGATGAAGCGGGCAACCTTTATTCGGTGCCTTATTCTGAAGCTTTTAAAAGCGAATTAATGAAGGCATCTGACTTACTTAAAAAAGCGTCAGAGCTTGCTGAAGATGAAAGCTTTAAACAATATTTGCAGCTGCGTTCTGAAGCCCTACTATCAAACGACTACCTGGCTTCTGACATGGCGTGGATGGATATGAAAACCAACCCTATTGAGCTGGTTATCGGTCCTATTGAAAGCTACGAAGATCAACTCTTTGGCTATCGCGCAGCGTTTGAAGCCTATGTACTCATTAAAGATTTAGCATGGAGTGAAAAGCTAGCTAAATACGCGGCCTTCTTACCTGAATTACAGCAAGGCCTTCCGGTTGCTGAGGCATATAAAGCGGAAATGCCAGGTTCTGATGCAGACCTTAACGCTTATGATGTTATTTATTATGCCGGCCACTCTAATGCAGGCAGTAAGACCATTGCAATTAACTTGCCCAATGATGAGCGAGTACAGCTAGAAAAAGGTACCCGCCGTCTGCAGCTTAAAAACGCAATGCGTGCAAAGTTCGATACTATTTTGGTGCCTATTGCGGATACGTTAATTGTACCAGAGCAACGTGAACACATTACGTTTGACGCCTTTTTCGCGAACACCATGTTTCATGAAGTGGCACACGGTTTAGGGATTAAGAACACCCTAGATGGTACAGGGACTGTGCGCGGAGCACTTAAAGAGCATGCGTCGGCTCTTGAAGAAGGCAAAGCGGATATACTAGGTTTGTATATGGTACAAAGTCTTCTTGAAAAAGGTGAAATCACTGAAGGTACACTAGAAGATTATTACGTTACCTTTATGGCTGGCATTTTCCGTTCTGTGCGTTTCGGCGCAAGTTCTGCACACGGAAAAGCGAACATGATCCGCTTTAACTTTTTTGCCCAGCAAGGCGCCTTCGAGAAAACAGAAGACGGCATGTATCGCGTAAATATGGAGAAGATGGGCGCCGCAGTAGAAGCACTATCTGAACTAATCCTTACGTTACAAGGTGACGGCGATTACGATGGCGTAGCGAAGCTAGTAGAAACTATGGGTGTAATTAAACCCGATCTTGCTTCGGATTTAGCGCGCCTAGAGGCAGCGAGCATTCCAGTTGATATTCACTTCAACCAAGGTAAGAAAGTACTGGGGCTTGCTAACTAAGTAAGCACTGTACTCATTAAATAAAAATGCCGCCCTGAAATAACTATCAAGGGCGGCATTTTTGTGTTCTTATCTTTCCACGCTACTCTACGTGTTGCTTCATATTTTCAGTAAACGGAGGCCAGCCTAGCGGTTTGCCTGCCAACACGTGAAGATGAATGTGATACACCGTTTGACCACCGTATTCATTACAGTTCATTACCGTACGAAAGCCTTGGTCAGCAAACCCTTGCTCCTTTGCAATTTTTGCTGCAACAAATGACAAGTGCCCCACCACTTCGCGATCTTCTTCGGCTATATCATTTACCGTTGCAATTTGCTTTTTCGGAATAACCAGAAAGTGAGTCGGTGCCTGAGGGTTTATATCTTTAAACGCCAGCGCCAATTCATCTTCGTACAATATGTCCGCTGGAATTTCCTTGCTGATGATTTTATCAAATATTGTTTCTGCCATATCTCACTCCCTTACCAATTAGGTGATTACCAATTATGTTAGCGGTGTTAAAACATTAGCCTGCGAACATAATTAAAAATTAAGTGCTATTGTGCGGCGCTGGGGCACATTCTCATGCGAATAACCCCCCTCATACGAAGCCCCCCTTATACGAAGGACAACGCCCTTTTTCTTTACTTAAGCGAAAACAAACCACAGTAGTATTACGCCCAACGCCAAGCGATAGATAACAAAAGGCAGCATGCCGATACGCGATATCCAGCTTAGGAACAAATAGATACAAAGGTAGGCACTTATGAATGAAAACGCCGCGCCATAAAGCAGCGCATACCAGTCTACCGCTTCGTTGGCATTAAGCAGGTCGAGAGTGGCTAAAAGCCCCGCGCCTAAAATAACTGGAATAGACAGCAAAAAGGAAAAGCGTGCACACGCTTCGCGCTTAAGGCCTAACATCAAACCTGCGGTCATCGTAATACCTGAGCGAGATGTGCCAGGAATGAGTGCCAATACTTGGGCTAACCCGATATAGATGGCTTGCTTAAGTGTCAGTCCTTCTAGCTCTTGTTCGCGTTTTGCAGTGGCATCGGCGTACCATAGCAGCAAACCAAAAATAATAGTGGTACCCGCTATTACCAGCGCCGTACGTGCGTTTTCTTCTATCCAGCCTTTCATTAAAAAGCCAATAATAACCGCTGGAATAGTTGCCACAATAACGTACCAAGCAAGCTTACTGTCGGTAGATTGTTGCTTGCTAAACCCTTGTGTTACCCACGCAACGGTCATCTGAGCGATTTCTTGACGAAAATAGATCATAACCGCAAGCAGGCTTCCCACATGAACGGCGACATCAAACGCTAAGCCCTGACTTACCCAACCAAAAAGTTCAGCGGGCAACAACAAGTGTCCAGAGCTACTGATAGGAAGAAATTCAGTAACGCCCTGAATAATTGCTAAAATAATAATTTCAAAAAGTGTCATTCCTTTGCTTAACTCCAAGTAAAGTCAATCGGCCATAATTGCTGTTTCTGTTTATCAAAGTTTTGCCACATTTTGGCATAGGTTTCTTGCGTTTCAGGGTGAATGTCGTTGGGAACAAGTTCAGCTAACGGCCAAAGCACAAACGCGTTGTAGCAAATCTCTTCGCGAGGTAAAACCACAGGGGTTGTGGTCACCTTACTATCATAGGTAAGCAAGTCGAGATCAAGGGTTCTGGCACAGAATTTTTTGTCTGTATGCACCCTGCCATTGTCTTTCTCAATGGCTTTAAGGGTTGTGCACACTTCCTTAATACTTTTTGACGTCGTCGCACGGGCAGCAGCATTATAAAAAGGGCTGCCGTTAAAGCCCACCGCTTCGCTTTCGTAAACCGAAGACACTGTAACATCAGAGAAGTGTTGTTTTAGGGCAACCAAAGATTGCTTAGTGTAATGCTCGCGCTCAATATTAGAGCCAATGCTGATTAAGATGGTGTGTTGTGACATTAATTGCGCTCTTTACGCATTTCAACAGCAACCGTTTGCGCATTGGGAAGGATATTAGGCTTAACAATTTTAAGCGTTATTGACGCAACGGTGAAATTATCAAGAACGGCGTCCATCACTTTATTACCTAGAGCTTCAAGTAGCTCAAATGTGCTTTCTTTGCCTACTTCTACAATACACTCTGCCACTTTTGCATAGTCTACAGTGTCTGCAACATCGTCGCTTTGCATCGCAGCGCTTAAATCAACATCAAGTGTTACATCAAGAAGTAGCTGGGTGGTTCTTACTCGCTCCCAATCATAAACACCAATCAGGGTGTCTACTTCAAGCCCTGTTATATAAATTTTTCCCATGGAATTTTTCATCTTGTACTGTTATCAAACCAGTTTATCGCCGTTTTTATTGGCCCTACTACTGGTCTTACTACTGCGCTTTCACCCACATATTGCTGGTAAACGGTGGTATATCGCGTTTGGATGGAGTAGCTTTACGCTTGTGTGGCACAACTATACCGCTGTATGACAACTGGGAGCAACCAAGGTTTCACAATTTAATGCGACTAAAGCCCATTGAACTTGCACACACCAAATTTAACGTAATAAAAGGCAATATTTTTAATAATTAGAATGACAAAATGATTTCGCTAACTCTTTTGATGATCGCTGTTGCCTATCTTTTCGGTTCACTTTCAAGTGCTGTGGTTATAAGCCAGCTGTTTGGTTTACCAGACCCACGAACCGCCGGCTCTAAAAACCCAGGTGCTACCAATGTGTATCGACTGGGCGGTCGTGTTCCAGCACTCCTCGTGCTTGTCATGGATATACTAAAAGGCACTATTCCCGTTTACGGCAGTTACTTTCTGGGCATAGAGCCAATCATGTTAGGCGTCATTGCTATTTTCGCGTGCTTGGGGCATATCTTTCCGCTCTATTTTGGTTTCAAAGGTGGAAAAGCCGTCGCCACTGCGTTTGGCGCTATGCTCCCTATAGGCCTCGATTTAGCAGGTTTGCTTATTTTGAGTTGGGTAGTAGTGGTGTTTCTTACGGGCTATTCTTCATTGGGCGCGCTTATCGCAGTATCTCTTGCGCCGTTATTTACATTTTTAATTAAGCCTTTATATACTGTGCCCGTGGCAATGCTTTCGCTGCTTATCATTCTACGCCACAAAGACAACATTGCCCGACTTCTAGCGGGCAATGAGAGTAAAGTATGGGATAAGGGAAAAGTTAAAGAGTAAGCGCCTTTTCCAGCACATCTAACTTACCATCTATCGGCGTAACCGGCGCAATGCCAAGTATTTTGGCCAACGCAGGATAAACCTCCAGGTTGCTAAACACAGGTAGGGTGGTATTAGTTTTAAACGCAGGTCCCACTGCTACAAACGTCGCCCCCATATCAGGCAGCGTGTTCATGTAGCCATGCCCACCTTTACTAATATGCATGCTGTTGGCGTTTTTAAAGCGTGCTGGCGGGGCTATCTCAATAATAATATCGCCGGTTCTATTTCCCACTTCCATATGTCGCTCGGCGCGCTGGGTATCGTTAAGCACAATGTATCGGTTTTCGGCTATATGGGTAAGACGTTCTGTTTCTTCGGTGATTTGTTTATCGTTCACGCCCGCTTTGGCGTAAAGATGGACTTGCGCTCCCTCATTTTCAATAATGAAGCTATCAGGTATAGATAAAGACTCAACTTCTATAAGCTGACTTTCATCAATGGGTGTCATGCCGTGGTCCGACACCACCACCAAGTTTACCGGCAAATCTAATGCGTTAATGCGTTCATAAAGTTGACCAATAAGTGCATCCACTTCCTGCACCGCATCATTGGTTTTGTCGGCAAAAGGTCCTTCGTCGTGTCCTACCGAATCGGTAAGCGAGAAATAACCCGCAATAAAGCGAGGGCGCGACACCTCAGGCAGTTTCAACCAAGTTATGATCTGATCTACCCGCTGCTGGTAATCGGCGTATTTAGAGTAGTGATAGAAGTAGCTAGGCAAGGTACCTGATATGCGTGAATCAGACTCTGGCCAGAAGAAGGTAGCTGCCTTCATGCCATGATATTCCACTAAGTTCCATAGCGGCGTTGCCGTAATCCACGTGCTGTCCATGCCGCCGTAACCCAGCTTGTACTGCGCGTAGCCTTCTTTCGTTGGGCGAGACTTATCAAAAAATCGATTGTTCACGATGCCGTGGTGTTTCGGTAATAACCCAGTGATCAGTGAAATATGGTTGGGAAAAGTATTTGAAGGATAAACAGGGGTCATAGACGACGCTCTTACCCCTTTCTTTGCAATAGCACCAAGGTGTTGCGCGTTGTGTAATTCGATATAGTCGTGGCGAAATCCATCAAGAGAAATGAGCACGACATACTGATCTTGCTGCTCTTGCTTCAGGCCTTTTACAAAGTCATTCAAGGGTGCTTTGCTTGATGCAAATGCATTGGACGCAGTGAGCGCTGCAAAGGTAAGCGAAATAAATAACGACAATGCTAAATAGAATAGCGGTGCATTTTGTTTTGTTCCGTCTGTTGCTAAGCGCATGGTGTTTAACGTCCTTACTCAATGTTCATTTTAGTAAAACAAAAGGCAATGGAATGCGCTCCCATTGCCTTCTATTTATGCTTTTTTGTTTTACCTGCTTGCTATGCTCAATATTTCCCCAGTGAACTTAGGGAAGACATAGTAGCGTTTACAACGAGGTGTGGCGCCTAATTACCGGTTTTTTATGAATACCTAAATCGCCGATAAAGTATCAAGGGGCCAGCGCGGCTTGGCTTGTGAAGACAAGGCCAAGGTTTCCCCAGCTTTCAAACGCTGCATGCCCGCATAGGCAATCATGGCACCATTGTCTGTACAATACGCTAAGCTAGGATAAAACACCTCACCTTTTAGCTCTTGCATCAGGGCTTTCATCTCACTGCGCAACATTGTATTTGCACTTACGCCGCCAGCAATAACCAAACGCTTCATGCCAGTCTGCTTTAATGCTCGCTTACATTTTATAATAAGCGTATCAACTACTGCTTCTTGAAACGCGTAGGCAATATTGGCTTTAATTTGCTCAGCATCACCACCAGTTAGGTCAGCATCGCGAATGGTGTTCGCCGCAAAGGTCTTTAAACCACTGAAACTGAAATCTAGTCCTGGTCTGTCGGTCATCGGGCGAGGAAACTTATAGTGTCCCGCTTCTCCCTTTTCAGCCAATCTTGCTAAAAGAGGGCCGCCTGGGTAATCAAGGCCAAGTAACTTGGCGGTTTTATCAAAGGCTTCACCAGCGGCATCATCAATAGACTCACCAAGTACTTCATATTGACCAATGCCTTCGACTTTAACTAGCATTGAGTGGCCACCTGAAACCAATAAAGCAACGAAAGGAAATTCAGGAGCGTCGTCTTCAAGCATAGGCGCTAATAAATGCCCTTCCATATGATGAACGCCCACTGCTGGCACATTCCACGCGTAGGCCAATGAACGCCCGACAGACGAACCCACTAACAATGCGCCCACTAAACCGGGGCCTTGGGTAAAAGCAACGCCGTCGATCTCTGATGGTTGGGTGTTAGCGTCTTCCATAGCCTTTTCAATTAAAGGAATGATCTTTCTCACGTGATCCCGTGACGCAAGTTCAGGCACAACACCACCGTAGTCTGCGTGCAGCTTTACTTGGCTATATAGTTCGTGCGACAGCAACCCTTTTTCATCGTCGTAAACGGCGATGCCAGTTTCGTCACAAGATGTTTCTATTCCTAAAATACGCATGGGGAGTAACCCTTTTACTACTAACTTCAATGCTTCGTTTTTGGATTTGCTGTCGTCTTTTTATCACAACACGTGTTCACACAATTGTTGAGAACCATAATGACTAAGCAAATATCAAAAACTGAGAAAATAATTCTGGCGATCTGATGCGATCATCTTTATGATCCCGCCGCGATCATAACACTACCCTACTCAGGATCATCTGATTCCACACTTTTGATCACTCATTTTTCAAAAGGGAATTGAGCAAGAAAACATTCTGAAAAGGGCGCTTATACAAGCCGAGTTAAACAACACGGTGCTTAACGAGCGCAGAGTTTACCTTTAATCCTGCATTCATGGAATGCCAGTGAACAGGTAAATGAACGGTAAATGCACAATATTGGCTATTTTTTGGCAATTCATCCTTTACTTTCTCTGTAGATATGATTAGAATTTCGCACCATTTTTAACCCGGGTGGCCTTTTTAGCGCACAATTTTACCCGGATTTACACAGTAAAAGTTTTGAGGTGAGTGTTTAATGCCTATCGTTAAAGTTAGAGAAAACGAGCCGTTTGATGTGGCGCTGCGTCGTTTTAAGCGTTCTTGTGAAAAAGCAGGTGTTCTTTCTGAAGTTCGTCGTCGTGAATTCTTCGAAAAGCCAACTTGGGAACGCAAGCGCAAGAAAGCTGCCGCTAAAAAGCGTCATCTTAAGAAGCTAGCTCGTGAAAACGCACGTCGCGTAAAACTCTACTAATATAGGGTTAAGTAACGAGTCTGAAAGGTGTTGCAATTGCAGCACCTTTCGCGTTTCTGGGCCTCTATTTTTTGGCCTTATTCTTATCGACTCCATTTTTTCCTTTTCAAATGGTTGCATTTGATTTTCAACCTGGGGCTTAATAATACCAGTCCGCATAGATGATTATCCACTCAGCGAGATTTAAAATGTTCGTAATCGCGGCGTGTTACCGCAGGTATAGTGGTTCTACATCAAGGTGACACAACAAAGAGTACGGACATTTTAAACTCGCCCTTCGGGAAGGTCTGGCAAGCTTCCTAGCTTCATTCTGGGAATTTGAAAGGGAACAACCATTCCTGCATTCCCACGCTTCGCTAGGAAACTTGCCAGCGCCTTCTGAGTGGGCAATGATCTATGCGGATTGGTATAAACTCTACTAATAAAAAATCAGGAAACATCATGGCACTAATTGATGATTTAAAAGCAGCGCAAAAAGATGCGATGCGTGCAAAAGAAAAAGTACGTCTTGGTACTATTCGCATGGCAATGGCTGCCATTAAACAAAAAGAAATCGATGAACAAATTACGCTAGACGACAGCGCAATCTTAGCGGTACTGACCAAAATGGTTAAGCAGCGCCAAGACGCCGCCGCGCAATACGACGCAGCCAATCGCGACGACCTAGCTAGCAAAGAGCGTGAAGAAATCACTTACATTGAAGATTTCTTACCTCAGCCTTTGACTGACGATGAGCTAAATGCACTTATCGACGAAACCATGGCTGCGACTGGAGCATCGGGTATGCAGGATATGGGTAAAGTCATGGGCGCCTTGAAACCTAAGGTTCAAGGCCGCACCGACATGGGTGCTTTGAGTGCAAAAATTAAGGCGCGTTTGAACGCTTAAACTCTGCCCTTTCGTAAAAGTGAAGCGTGTAGAAGGTGTGCATTGTCACACCTTCATTGTTCTCATTTTTATACTTCCCTGTTACAGTAGATTACTGTTTTCGTAATGTTGTTGCCTGTCGCTTGAAGCGCAGTTACGACTTGTGCTTTTCTCATTCTTTTTTAACTAACCCTTTTTGAAAGTACCCTCATGGCTGGAAAGATACCTCGCGATTTTATAGACGACTTGCTGTCACGTACCGATGTGGTAGAAGTGGTAGATAGCCGAGTTAAACTTAAAAAAGCAGGTAAAAACTACCAAGCGTGCTGCCCTTTTCATAACGAAAAGTCGCCATCTTTCACTGTTAGTCAAGACAAACAGTTTTACCACTGTTTCGGCTGTGGCGCTCACGGTAACGCTATCTCGTTTATTATGGAATTCGACCGCTTAGAATTTGTCGAGGCCATTGAAGAGCTAGCGCGCTATCACGGGCTTGAAGTCCCCCGTGAAAAAGGCAGTCGCCCTGCCATGAGCGAAGAGAAAAAGCAGCAACAGCAAGACGATTATGCAGTCATGGAGCAAGTTGCGCGCTTCTTCCAGCATCAGTTACGCCAAAATGGTAATAGCAAAAAAGCCATCGACTATTTGAAAAACCGTGGGTTAAGCGGCGATATCGTTAAGCTATGGGAAATTGGCTACGCGCCAGACAGTTGGGACGCACTGCTAAATACCTTTGGCAAAGATCCACAGCGCGTCAAACAGCTGGTCGATTTAAAGCTAGTCAATAAGAATGACCAAGGACGTACCTACGACTTCTTCCGCGACCGCATTATGTTTCCTATCAGGGACAAACGGGGTCGTGTGGTGGGTTTTGGTGGCCGAGTATTAGATGACGGCGGCCCTAAATACTTAAACTCGCCAGAAACCCGCATTTTCCACAAAGGCAGTGAGCTCTTTGGCTTTTATTCTGCCAGACAAAAAAATCGTAGCCTGGATACCGTCGTTATTGTAGAAGGCTACATGGACGTAGTGGCACTCAGTCAGTTCGATATTAATATTGCTACTGCTGCGCTAGGTACAGCTACCACGCCTGAACATATTCAAATGCTGGTTCGCGCTACGTCTCACATTGTGTGTTGTTACGACGGTGACCGCGCTGGTCGTGAGGCCGCATGGCGCGCGTTAGAAAACGCCCTACCCGCACTAAAAGACGGCGTACGTATTTCGTTTTTATTCTTACCCGATGGCGAAGACCCTGACACTATGGTGCGTCAGGTGGGGAAAGATGCGTTTATGGAGATGCTAAATGACGCCATGCCTTTATCCCGCTTTTTCTTTGAAAACTTATTAAAGACGCACAATGTGGGCACGCCGGAAGGTAAAATTGCCCTTAAGAAAGCGGCAATGCCGCTTATCGAGAGCACATTAGGTGATGATCAAAAGCAAATGCTGCTGGAAGAATTAGCCAAGCACACTGGCGAGTTCGATCGGTTTAAACTTCAGCAAGATATCACCAAAGCCAATCAAGGTTCGAAGCAAGCTTATTCTCCGAATCGCAATCAAGTAAACAAGCCTAAACTGTCACCGCTTCGTATGCTGATACGCTTGCTGCTTGATAAACCTGAATTAGCCACACTATGTGAAGACGTTCAAATTGATATTTTTGCGGGCAGCAACGCTGCTGGCATGGATTTATTACGCGATGTGCATCGCTATTGCGTGAGTCACCCTCAAGCAAAAACCGCGCAGCTTGTTGAAAATTTCCGCGACCATCCCCATTCTTCTACTATCGCGAAATTATTGTTACAAGAACACTTGGTTAAAGACGAGGATGCTGAACGGGTTTATAACGACAGCTTCGCTCGCTTACTGGACGGGCATTTCGATAGCCGCATTGAAACCTTAATTTCACGCTCGCGGGTTCAGCCGCTGACACAGGCGGAAAAACAGGAATTGAACCTGCTTATGAGGGAAAGACAGAAGAGTTAACCTTGGGCAAACTGACCTAGAGGTTAGCCTGTTCTTCTGTAGGCTTTTGCATAAGGCTTTTTTAAACGCTTGTGTTAGTGAGATTGAGTTAACGAGATTAATTTAGCAAGAATACGCGCTGTAAGTATGTGCTGTTTCATAGCTTAAAAACACTGGCTAAAAAATCGGCCATCAATCTGGTAAAACCACCGCTTATTCTGCTATACTGGCTAATTCGCTGTGGACACAGATAAACGTGTCTCATTCACTATAAAGTGAACAAAAATACAGCAGCACGAGTAGCAAAGATATAGCCGAACATAACGGGCAGATCCGAACCCGAGCAGATGTGCATCGCAACATAATGGTTTAGACCAGCGTGGCATCGAGCATTAACGGCCTTGATACAAAAGCAGTACTACAGCAGAACGGGGAACATACCTAGACGTATGTTGTCTTTTCTATTGCAAACTAATTGAATGTGAGAAGTGTAGGTTATATGGCGCAAAGCAAGCAGTCTCAGATTAAACTCCTGATTGCAAAAGGTAAAGAGCAAGGTTACTTAACCTTTGCAGAAGTAAACGACCACCTGCCGCAAGATATTGTCGATTCTGATCAAATCGAAGACATAATCCGCATGATTAACGACATGGGAATTCAAGTTTCTGAATCAGCTCCTGATGCAGACGAACTTCTCATGCAAGAAGCGAATGCTGATGAAGATGCTGCAGAAGCGGCAGCTCAGGCACTAGCTACTGTAGAAAGTGAAATTGGCCGTACGACCGACCCAGTTCGCATGTACATGCGTGAAATGGGTACGGTTGAACTTCTTACTCGCGAAGGCGAAATTGAAATCGCTAAACGAATTGAAGATGGTATCAACCAGGTACAATGTTCAGTTGCTGAATACCCAGAAGCTATCACTTATCTATTAGACCAGTGGGATCTTTACGAAGCAGAAGAAATTCGCTTGAGCGACATCATCTCTGGCTTTGTTGATCCTAACGATGAGCAAGACCTTGCTCCAACGGCTACTCACGTTGGTTCTGAATTATCTGAAGAAGAGTTAGATGATGAAGACGACGATGAAGATGATGACGATAGTGACGAAGACGATAGCGGTGTTGACCCAGAGTTAGCCCGTGAGCGTTTCACTGAGCTTCGTGAGCAATACCTTAAAACTCGTGAAGTTATCGAGAAGAAAGGCCGTGCTCATGCTGACTCTCGCACGCAAATCAATGCATTAAGCGATGTTTTCAAAGAATTCCGCCTAGTTCCAAAACAGTTCGATCGCATGGTTAAGAACATGCGTGAGATGATGGACAAAGTGCGTATTCAAGAGCGCCTAGTAATGAAGTTCTGCGTGGTTAACGCAAAAATGCCGAAGAAAGACTTCATCAAAGCATTTGCGGGCAACGAAACGTCTAATGCATGGTTACATGAAGCAGTTAAATCAGGTGCACCATACGCCGCTGACCTTGCTGTAAATCAGGAAGAAATTGAGCGCTGTATTAGCAAGATGAACCAAGTTGAACAGGAAACTGGCTTGGTGATCGCAGATATCAAAGACATCAACCGTCGCATGTCAATCGGTGAAGCGAAAGCACGCCGCGCGAAGAAAGAAATGGTTGAAGCTAACTTACGTCTTGTTATCTCAATTGCTAAGAAGTACACCAACCGTGGTCTTCAATTCCTAGACCTTATTCAAGAAGGTAACATTGGTCTAATGAAGGCGGTGGATAAGTTCGAATACCGTCGTGGTTATAAGTTCTCAACTTATGCAACGTGGTGGATTCGTCAGGCGATTACTCGCTCTATTGCTGACCAGGCGCGTACTATCCGTATCCCTGTTCACATGATTGAGACGATCAACAAGCTTAACCGTATCTCTCGTCAAATGCTTCAGGAAATGGGTCGTGAGCCTACCCCTGAAGAGTTGTCAGAGCGCATGTTAATGCCTGAAGACAAAATTCGTAAGGTACTTAAAATTGCTAAAGAGCCAATCTCGATGGAAACCCCTATCGGTGATGATGAAGATTCACATCTTGGCGACTTTATCGAGGACAGCACGATTATTCAGCCCCTCGACTCAGCAACTGGCGGTAGCTTGAAAGATGCAACGCAGGAAGTATTAGCAGGCCTAACAGCCCGTGAAGCAAAAGTACTTCGTATGCGCTTCGGTATCGACATGAATACTGACCACACCCTTGAAGAAGTAGGCAAGCAGTTTGACGTAACCCGTGAGCGTATTCGTCAAATTGAAGCGAAAGCACTTCGCAAACTTCGCCACCCTAGCCGTTCTGAGCAGCTACGCAGCTTCTTAGACGAATAGAAAAAGCATTGCTTTGACTAAAAATCCCCAGCCTTGGCTGGGGATTTTTTTATGCCTTCGTTTTATCCTAATTCCGCTTAACGCTAGTAACAATGACTTTTGAAATGTAATTGGCGCCTACAAAAAAGCCTCCTTGCGGAGGCCCTAAATAGCATTTGATAAGGTGTTATACTCTAAATTGCTTCGCAATTGACTCAAGGTGCTGCGCCAGGTCAGCAAGCTCATTACACATGCTGCCTAATTCACCTGAACGGCTCGCTGTTTGCTCGGTACGCTCATGAATTTCATCAACGTGACGAACTATGTCAACCGCTACAGTGCGCTGGTCTTCGGTATTGTGCGCAATTTGCTCGTTCATTTGGTTGATGCGCCCAATAGTACTGGTAATGGTTTCTAGACTGCTTCCCGCTTTATTAGCCGTCTCTACACTGCTAGTTGCTTGTTCGGTACCACGAGACATTACCTCTACCGCTGAGTGAGCAGCATTTTGAAGCTGTTCAATAGTACTTTGAATTTCTTCCGTAGACTGCTGTGTGCGCGATGCTAGCGTTCTCACTTCATCTGCGACTACCGCAAAGCCTCTACCCTGCTCACCCGCTCTTGCGGCTTCAATGGCGGCATTTAGTGCTAACAGGTTGGTTTGCTCTGCAATACCTTTTATCACATCCAGCACCGAGCCAACTTTATTAGAATCAGACTCTAAACGGGCTATAACGTCAGCGGTTTCGCGTACGTTCTCAGCAAGCTGCTGAATACTGGTAACGGTTTGCTGTACGATTTGACGTCCTTCACTGGCCGCTGTTGTCGCTTTGTTAGCGTCGCTTGCCGCCTGCGCTGCGCTATGTGCAACACCGTCAACAGAGCCACTCATCGTATCTACCGCACGCTTAGCATTGGTTGCGGACTTTTGCTGTACATCAATAGTGCGCTGAGTTTCTTCCGTTACACCGCGTAAGTTCTGCGCTAGGTTTGATAGCGGTAAACTCGCTTCTACCACATCACGCACTACGCCTTGCAGTTTGTCCATGAATTGGTTGAACCAATACACCAATTCGCCAATTTCATCTTCGCTTTTGGTTTCTATACGAACCGTTAGGTCACCGTTTTCTTGAGCAATATCTTTCAGGGAACGAACCACGTCATCAATACTTTGCTTAATGCCGCGAACAATAGGTACCGCGGTTCCAAACAGCAATACAGTCACAACCACGGCTAAAATGACGCCTGTGCTAATTAACGAGGTATTGGCACTGTCTGTGTTTTTAAATGCTTCTTCAAATGCCGCCTGTTGAGCATCACGAAATTGAGACATCGCAGCGATGGCACCATCGTATGACAGATTCATTTGGGCTGAGAGTTCGCCTAAACGACTGAAGTCGGCAGTGCCGTTGACCATAGACTGTGATACGTCGTAGGCAACATCGAAATAATTATCAAAGCCTGAGGAGATGCGGGAAATTTCACTACGAAACTCAGGGCTAATAGAAGCAATTTGGTTTAAGCCGCTTTTTGCTTCTTCGGCGAGCTCTTGCGCCATAGTAAGGGTGTCTTGATCACCAGTGGTCACTGCGCTCGCAAGGGTATCGCGAACCTTTTGCATATCAACTAAGGTCGATGCTGATAGTTGAAGGGCAGGAAATTGAACTTTCTGAACTTTTTCTAGCGTTGCACCATTATTGAGTGCGGTATAGACAGTGATAAGCAAGTAAATAATAAAACTTAGCGCTGCGATCCCCGGAATGAGGAAAATCTTTGTCGCAATTGGCATTTTTTTTAAAAAGTTCATCAGCTATCCCACTGTTTTTTATAATTGCTTAACTACGTTTCAGTTTTACCTGAAAAAACATCATATCTAATTTATCTACCCAATAGCTAAAATCTTTAATGAAATTATGGCCTCGCACCAAAATGCAAGGCCATAACGAGTAGTTAGAACGTATAGTTTACGCCTACTTTAAGCAGTGTTGCATCATTTAGATCGTTTAGATCATCTGAATACCAAGTTACGTCAGTTTTAAGTGCAAAGCCTGGCTCAACGTCGTAACGAAGACCAACAGTAACTGCAGATACATCTAGCTCCTGTTGAGCAGCAATACCTGCCGCAGTTTGGTAAATACCCGGCGAGCCATTTGCGCCGTTCCACGTAGCATCAACCACGGCATCACCTGTCGCAATCGTAGCAGGCAATGCAGCAATTAAACCTAGCTGAGTACCATTATCCGCTTCTTCAACTTCGTAAGTAATATGTGGTGTAAACTTGCCAAAGCGCATACCCGCCGTAACGTACCATGCTTTATTATCGGCAATAACAGAGCCATCAACTTCTGTTTGAGTGAATTCTGCACCCACAAACCAATCGTACTTATCGATATCAACAGCAACTTCAAAGAAGGTACCTGTATCTTCGTTAACACTCAGGCCTTCAGCGGCTAAAGACGCCGCAGGAATAAAGGCACCATATTGATTTAAACCACCAACAAATGTGTCAAAGTCAGCATTCGCAGCACTTGTTTTACCACGTGCTAGCAAAGTACGCGCACTGAACCAATCACGTGTTGCTTCAAATGAAACAGCGACCACGTTTTCCAATTCTAACGCAGCAGGCGTTCCTGAAATGGTGGTATCAGCCTCAACACGACCAACGGTAAACTGTGCGCCATATTCCCAGTCACCTGAGTAGTTCATGTAGTCAACACGAACACCGTCAATGTTGTTGAAGTCAATGCCGTATACAGCATCTGGTGGTGTTAGCCAGTGATACGAGTAACCGATATCTAATGACGCAGAGTACTTAAATAAAGGCATGCGAAGACGGCCTGCACTGATGTTGAAGTTGTTGTTCAACATATAGGTCATGTACGCCCATTCAAAATCGGCGTCGTAATCTTCACTACCACGGCCAACCAGCTGGGCGGTCGCAGAGAGCTTATCGCTAACATCACCACGAACCTGAAGGCCAAATACACTTGCAGGGTCGAAGTTAAAGTCGCTGTCGTAATCGTACACTGACTCGTCATCGTCTAGTGTCATACCACCAATAAGGTTTGCAAAGCCGTTGATTTGAATATCAGCCAGTGCCGGAGTAGCTAACAGGCCAGCCATAGATAAGATAGCAAGTTTGGTTTTCATGCGTGTTCCTTAAATTCTTTGTATAAACGGTCAGTTAAAAGGTAGCGACTACTCGTACGCTGTCGTTAACAGCGCTAGCGTCGACGTAACCAATTGCGCCAGGGTTTCCTGCTACTGCAGATACAACTTCTGCATCGCTACCCAGAGCTTTTGGTGGTTGACCTTTACCGGTAAATACTAGTTTTGACCAAAACGCAGTTAATTGTGCTGCGGTTTTGTTTAATACCTTGCCGTTAAATTCATCGGTGGCAGATTGGCCTTCAGCTAACGCAACTGGCTCGGCTTGCGTACCGCTTGGAAACGCCTTTGCTTTATTTAGAAATAAACGGCTAATACTATCTTTATCGAGGGTGTCAGCGTTACTTG
The DNA here is from genome assembly GCF_054960505.1 of Alteromonas sp. G4i13. NCBI lineage: Bacteria > Pseudomonadati > Pseudomonadota > Gammaproteobacteria > Alteromonadales > Alteromonadaceae > Alteromonas > Alteromonas sp. G4i13. Next base: position 61,258 of record NZ_JBHNYX010000026.1, read on the forward strand.
GATGAACAATAACTGCTACATCGGCAAAAGCTACGTTACAGCACAAACCTGCTGCAAGTATCCATTTCTTCATGATATGTCCTCTAGAGTCTGTTGAATGCTTGCTCTTCGCTTTTAACTTTCTTGCTAACCCGTTTGCACGGAAAGTGGAGCTTTTAAACGGCTTGAGACAAACATGTGCGTGTGTGCTCATACTCATACAACGGGGTAAGTATTGGTCACAATTGCCATATTCGCCAATTTGAGCGTGAAAATTTTAGCGTTTAAAAATTAATGACTTATACAAGCGTTTGATTTTGGCGCGAAGTGTAGATGAAGTTGTAAGTTAAGCAACTATACAAATGTCTAATACATACCTTTATGTATTATGGCCACAAATAAGAATTTATGATGAGAGCAATAAAAAGCAAATTATTTTTTCTTATTCAGTAGGTTAAGGGAGTTCATCACAAAACGCTTAGTGATAAGCGCTGATATTTACGTATATAAAAACATACGCGAAAGATAACCCTTACAGCCCCTACTGTATGTTTTTTAACCAGATCTTGTTGAGCGTGTATTGAAGAAAATAAAGGATAAGCGGGGCTTGTACCCCGCTATTGGTTAGGATTCGCCTTTTTTATAAGGGATTGACTGCTCCAGCTTCTCTATCTCCATTGTTCGTTGAAGTGGAGAACCGGTGTTTCTGGCCAGCCAACTGTAAGCGGTGGGAACAACATAAAGTGTCATGAAGGCAGAAACGAGAACACCAGAGAAAATGACCATGCCTATAACCATTCTGCTTTCTGCTCCTGGTCCAGACGCCAGTACAAGTGGTAAGGAGCTAAATATCGTAGTGAAGCCCGTCATTACGATAGGACGTAGGCGCTGCGCGGCTGCGCGTTTAAGCGCATATTCAAACTCCATACCGGCATCGCGTAGTTGGTTTGCAAACTCGACAATAAGAATACCGTTTTTTGCAGCAAGTCCAATTAGCATAACCAAACCAATTTGACTGTATATATTGATCGTCATATCGCTAAAGAATAGCCCGATATAGGCTCCAACAAGCGCCAGCGGCACGGTCAGCATGATGACTAACGGGTGTACCCAGCTTTCAAATTGCGCAGCCAATATTAAGTAAGTGACAGCGAGTGCCAGCATAAATACATATACAAATGAATTACCCGCTTCCTGATACAACTGTGACTCGCCTTTGTAATCTATTGATACATTGTCAGGCAGTTCTGTACTTACAATGTTTTCTAAATATTCAAGTGCCTGCCCTAGCGTATAACCGTCCGCCAAGTTGGCAGAAATAGTGACTGCACGCATTCTGTTGTAGCGATTTAACTGTGCTGACGTGGCTTGCTCTTCAAACGTGAGTAAATTGTCCATCGGAATGAGTTCGCCAGTGCGGGATGAGCGCACGTACAAATTTTCTATGCTGTTAGGGCTTCGGAAATCTTCCTCTATACCTTCCATGATGACATCGTATTCTTCGCCCCTATCAAGGAATGTTGACACCCTACGCTGACCCAGCATCACTTCCAGTGTGCCACCAATATCGCTAATTGATACTCCCAGATCAGCGGCCCTGTCGCGGTTAATATTCACCAATAGCTGTGGTGAGGTTTCTTTATAATCGGAGTCTAGGCGAATGAGACTTGGGTTCTGCGCTGCCTTTTGTAGAACAATGTCTCGCCATTCAACCAGATTTTCGTAGGTATCGCCTTGTAAGACGAACTGAACAGGACGACCGAGGCCTCCTCCGGAAATCCCGCTGCGCATGATGGCAAAAGCACGAACGTCAGGCACGCTGTTAAGTTTGGCGCTGATTTCATCCATGAGCGAAAATGTACTGAAATCTCGCTCATCCCAGTCTGCTGACCCCACAATTGCGATACCCGCATTACCGCCAAAACCAGGTGTTCTAACCAAAAGGCGATTAATTTTCCCACTCTCGCGGTAAGGCATTAAGATACTTTCAATCTTTTCGAGATTCTTTGCGTTACTTTCGAAACTAGCCCCTTCCTGCGCGTTCATCAAAATGAAGAAATTGCCTCTGTCTTCTTTGGGAACGAACTCACTAGGCACTTTTTCAGAAAGCTGTACCAATGCAACGATAGCAATAGCAAGCATAAGCAGCATCAGAATGGGCTGATGCAACGTTTTACCTAGCGTATTGAAGTAGCCGTTCTCAAGTTTAGAGAACTGCTTGTCCATCCAACTTCCAAAGCCAGACGATCGGGTTCTTTTTTTAAGGATTTTCGACGCCATCATGGGCGACAACGTAAGTGCGGTAAAGCTTGAAAACGCTACCGCAGTAGCTATGGCCAATGCGAACTCCGTAAATAGCCTTCCAATGTTGCCCTCAAGGAAAACCAACGGTACAAACACAGAGATAAGCACCAGCGTTGTTGCAATAACCGCAAACCCAACTTCTTTAGCGCCGCGGTAGGCGGCCAAAATAGGTGGTTCGCCCATTTCTATGCGTCGGTAGATGTTCTCAAGCACAACTATGGCGTCATCCACCACCAAACCGATGGCTAGCACCATAGCAAGCAGGGTAAGAAGGTTGATCGAAAACCCCAGTGCATACATCACGATAAAAGCGGCAATAATAGAGACGGGTACGGTCACTGCCGGAATCAACGTGGCGCGAATATTACCTAGGAAAAGGTAAATAACGATCACCACCATTAGCATCGCTATACCTAAAGTCTCATATACTTCATCAATCGAGGCCTCAATAAATACCGACGAATCATAGCTGGGTACAATAAAAATATTATCAGGAAGGGTGGCTTCTATTCTTTCAATTTGCGCTTTCGCTGCACGGGCAACGTCTAAGGTGTTGGCTTTGGACTGCTTAATAATACCGAGTCCAATCATATTGACGCCATCACCACGAAACTCGGTTTCGTCATCTTCTGCGGTTAATTCAACATGGGCTATTTCGCCAAGCCGCACAAGATAGCCGTTGTCGCCCATCGCAACCGTCAGCGCGGCAAAGTCGTCAGGTGTAAGAAAGGTTCGCGCAACCCGTACTTCAAAGTTACGGTCAGTACTTTCCACTTCCCCCGCTGGCAATTCCACATTCTCGGCGCGAATGACTTGCTCTACATCGTTTACCGTAATACCTCTTGCCGCCATTGCATTGCGGTCTAAGAACACTTTCATGGCATAGCGCCTGCCTCCCCCAATTTGAACTCGGGCGACACCATCGACAATTGAAAGCCTATCCACTAATACGCGCTCGGCGTAGTCAGTTAGCTCCATGGTATTTAGGTTTGTGCTTCGCAGGTTGTACCATACCACGGCGCTTTCATCGGAATTTGCTTTAGACACCTCTGGAGGATCAGCTTGGTCAGGCAAGTTATTGAGTGCGCGACTTACTCGCTCGCGCACGTCATTCGCCGCAGCATCAATGTCACGAGAGAGCTTAAATTCAATGGTAATGTCTGAACGACCATTACGAGAGGTCGAGGTAACGTTTTTTATCCCCTCTATACCCGATATTCTATCTTCCAATAGCTGGGTGATCCGAGTCTCAACAATATTAGCCGATGCCCCTGTATAGGTCGTACTCACCGAGACAATCGGTGGGTCGATATCAGGGTATTCACGCAAACTCAACATGGTAAAAGCGACGATACCGAAAATGATCAGCAGTAAATTAATAACCGTTGCGAAAACAGGGCGCTTTACAGAAACGTCTGACAATAACATGACGATATGCTCCCTTAGCGGTTTAACACATTAACCGGAGATTGGTCGCGTACCCGAAGCGTGCCTTCGCTAATGACCTCATCGCCTTCGTTTAACCCACTAACAATTTGCACCAGCCCGGGACGACGCTCACCAATTACCACTTCGGTTTGATGTGCAACGTTATCTTTGACGACATACACATACTGCTTGTCTTGAACGGGAACCAGCGCCTTTTCCGGCAATACCAAAGTATTCAGCACACGCTTTTCAACAATTACGGTAAGCAGCATACCTGGGCGTAGACGATTATCTTGGTTGTCTATCGTCGCACGTACCCGAATAGAGCGGCTAATCGGGTCGAGTCGCGTGTCAATGTTAGAGATTTTCCCTGTAAACTCTTCTCCTGGGTAAGCCACCGAGGATGCACTTAATGCCTGCCCTTTAGCCACGCTTGCAAGATGGTTTTCAGCGATACTGAAATCGACCTTAATTAGACTGATGTCATCTAAAGTCGTGATAGTGTCACCAGGTTGCACCAAAGAGCCGATACTGATTTCGCGATTACCTAATAGTCCGCTAAATGGCGCGCGTATCTGCAAGTCATTCAGCTGAGCTAGCGCAATATCTAGCTGAGCTTGTAAGGCTTTAACCCGTGCTTGCTGCTCGTCAAGAAGTTGTTCAGAGGTAGCGTTTGACTGACGCAAGTCAGAAATTCGCGTGAACTGGCGTTTGGCCTCATCAATATTCGCCTTAAGTTCCTCTACCCTGGCGCGTTCTTCCGTATTATTTAGCTGAACGAGTAACTCGCCTTCGGTGGCTTTATCGCCGTCTTCAAAATTAATCGTTTTTACGGTATCGGTGACTTGTGCGGTAATATTCACCGACTCGTTGGCGGTAGCAGTACCTAATGACTCAATCGTAATGGGGAATGCCTGTGATGATACCAAGGCTGTTTTTACCGGCGTCGCCCGCACGCTACTATTACTCGCGCTCTCTTCTTCGGGCATATTCAAATACACTACAACACCTGCAAGTAGTACTACGCCAAGCAACAAAGGCGATAAAGATAATCGTGAAGACATAACCTTTCCTATAGGTAAAAAGTATCCCATCACGTATTTTTCAAAACGTTTAGGATACTCAAGTACACAAAATCCGCTTACGATTCTTCGCAAGCGCCGCTATACGTTAAGATTGTGTACTGCGTTATTATTT
>NZ_JBHNYX010000027.1:0-66103 GCF_054960505.1 Alteromonas sp. G4i13
CGCGCTCTGCACGGCGTGATTTCACTACAGTAACATCAACTTTCTAAACAGTGCACCAACGGAGTATGACGCGATGTCAATTTGGGGAAAAATCCTCGGCGCCTTGTTCGGCTTTATGTTTCTTAAAATACCTGGGGCGATCTTAGGGCTGTTAGTCGGGCACTTTTTTGATAAAGCCTATCGCCAAGACTTCAATCAGCTAGGCGGCTTTGGGCGCTTTTTTACCGATCAGGACAATCTGAAGCAGCAAGCTATTTTCTTTCATAGTTTGTTTAGTGCGTTAGGCCATCTTGCTAAGTCTGACGGCAAAGTAACGGACAGAGAAATTCAAATCGCCACAGCATTAATGGACGAGATGCGTTTAACTGGGGATGCCTGTCGTGAAGCTCAGGATGCATTTAGAGAAGGCAAAGCGCGAGACTTTCCTTTAGTCGATACGTTGAAAGGTTTTTACGACGCCAGCCACGGTAGACGGGATATTCTTCAAGTATTCTTAGAGATTCTTATTCAAGCCGCTTTCGCCGACGGTCAGCTTTCACAGGAAGAATACAACGTACTTGAAAAAGTAGCGAAGCCACTAGGCTTTAGGCGTCGTGATTTAGATTATCTAATTTCAATGTATGAAGCTGAAATACGCTTTAGGCAGCGGTCTAACTCTGGCTCAGGACAACGCACTCATTCAGGTCAACGTCAGCACAGCCAATCAGCCTATTCAGAACAGCAAAGTTTAGATGATGCCTATCACATATTAGGTGTGGCGGCATCCGACGATGAAAAGACAATAAAGCGTGCCTACAGGAAGCGCATGTCTGAGCATCACCCAGATAAGCTGGTGTCTAAAGGGCTACCTGAACAGGCAATGGAAATTGCGAAAAAGAAAGCGCAAGATATTCAATCAGCCTACGAGCTGATTAAGCAAAAGCGTGGCTTTTAGATGGCAAAAACTCAACGTGAGTTAACTTATGTGCCTGCAGCGAGTCAGGCGCATATCGATGGTTTTATCGAGATGCTTTGGCTTGAGAAAGGACTGTCCGATCATACTCAGCAGAGCTATCGCACCGACCTTACTAAGCTTGCTATCTTCAGCAACAATCAAGGCGTAAAAGATATCGCTGTGCTGACCACTGAGCAGCTTCAGGACTATTTAGCCTATCGTCACGACAAGGGGCTGTCCACACGCAGCACCCAACGTGCGCTTAGCGCTATCCGGGCGTTTTTCGTATTCCTAATTAGTAAGCAGGTTCGCGTTGATAGCCCAGTTTCCGCGCTGTCTAATCCGAAAACACCCAAAGCTTTGCCTTCTTCACTCAGTGAGCAACAAGTTGAAGATTTGCTAAATGCCCCCCTTACCGACGACCCTATTGAATGTCGGGACAAGAGCATGCTTGAAGTGCTTTACGCAACCGGCCTTCGTGTAAGTGAACTTATTGGGTTAACAATGGATCAAATAAGCCTTCAGCAAGGCGTAGTTAGGGTTGTGGGTAAAGGGAATAAAGAGCGCTTAGTGCCCCTTGGTGAAGATGCAATAGAATGGCTGCTGACCTATATTAAAACAGCAAGACCGATACTCGCCAGTAAAGCTTCTGATGTGGTATTTCTGAGCAAGCGTGGACAGAAAATGACGCGCCAAACATTTTGGCATCGCATTAAATACTATGCGGTGAAAGCGGGAATTGAGCAGCACCTTTCTCCCCACACGTTGCGTCATGCCTTTGCGACACACCTTTTGAATCACGGTGCTGATTTACGTGTGGTACAAATGCTATTGGGGCACAGCGATTTGTCAACGACTCAAATATACACCCATGTTGCGACAGAGCGACTTCAAACTTTAATCCACAGTCATCACCCACGTGGCTAAATTGGCTAAATATACAAATAAAGAATGCTATAAATTGGGGGCTGTATACGACGAGGCTCAGTGACGACGTATATAAAATAAAAAGGTCTATGGTAGGATACGAGCCATGCAAAGCGTTTAGAAAATACATTTTCCGTTAGTGCTTTAACGCGGCTGAGTTTAAATGTTGACGTTAAATGTACTGAGGTTAAAAGAAAATTAGCGTTTAACGTGCAATTTTTTGCTAAGTTTAACGGTCTGAACGTTATGAATGTAAAAGTTTTTAGCAATTGCTTTAAATGGAAAGATACCGATTCAAGCAGTTGCATGTTAAGCCAGTAAGTACAAGCGAACTTAAATGGCAAAATGGAGAGTATTTAGTGAAAGCAGTAAAGAAAGTATTGTTAGCCAGTGTAGTTGCGGCAGGTTCTCTATTAGGGCTTAGTGCGCAAGCGGCTGATGAAGCGGCTATCCGTGATAAATTAACCTCAATGCTAGGGTTAGATGTAGAAACTATTGCTGACTCTCCAGTATCAGGGCTGGTTCAGGTATCAACAAACCGCGGTTTATTTTACGTAAGTGAAAACGGGCAGTATCTGCTTCAGGCTCGTGTTTTTAACATTGATGAAGAGATGCGTAACGAAACAGAGCTGGCACTTTCTGGGCTGCGCAAAGAAGGCGTAAAAGAGATGGAATCATCGTCTATTACGTTTAAGGCCAAAAACGAAAAGCATGAAATAAGCGTATTTACTGATATTACGTGTGGTTACTGCCGTAAATTTCACAAAGAGATTGATGAACTAAACGATGCGGGCATCACCGTACACTACCTTGCGTTTCCACGTTCTGGGTTAAACAGTGAAAACTACAACGATATGGTGTCGGTGTGGTGTGCGAAAGACCCGCAAAAAGCGTTAACTAAAGCTAAAGCGGGTAACGACGTAGCTAGCGCAAGCTGTAAAAATAAAGTGGCAGAGCAGTACATGTTAGGTCAAAAATTAGGCGTGAATGGCACGCCAAATATCGTACTGCCAGACGGTTCATTGATTCCTGGTTATCAGCCAGCTGCGTTGCTTGCTAAAGCATTGGAGGAAGCTGAATAGCCATTCAGTCCTTAACCTTATATATGATAAAAACGCACGCTTTGTGCGTTTTTTTGTTTTCTGCGGTATGATTCGTCCTCATATTTTCTAGCGTTTTTTCGTACAGTTTTGCTTTGCAGTTCACTCGGGCGTTTACTTGGAATCTGCACTAATTATCAAGTGTCCCGACTCCAGTCTTTTTATTTAAAGCCTATTTGAACTGGCATCGACAACTGCATTTACAGTATTGGTTAGTGGTATTTCATGATTTTGCCTATTGTTCGCCGTGAGGTTACCGGCGCCTCGCTTAGTTCCGACTTACATCCTGTTATCGATAGAATTTATCGCGGTCGTAATATTGCGAATTTAGATGACTTGGAGAATGGTCTAAAAGGGCTAACACACTTCAATGTTTTGAAGGGCATGCCGCAGGCCGCGCAAATTCTCGCCAATGCTGTTGTGCAAAATAAACGTATTATTATTGTGGGCGATTTTGATGCCGACGGAGCAACCAGTACATCGGTATGTATATTGGCGCTTCGAGCCATGGGCTATCACAACGTTGATTTTCTTGTACCTAACCGCTTTGACTTTGGTTACGGACTTAGCGTGCCTATTGTGGATGAAGCTGCCAAACAGGGCGCAGAGGTTATTGTCACAGTGGACAATGGCATTTCCTGTATTGACGGTGTGACCCATGCAAAGTCGTTGGGAATGCAGGTTGTTGTTACCGATCACCATTTGCCAGGCGATGTTCTACCTCCTGCTGATGCGATAGTAAATCCTAACCAACCTGGCTGTGAATTCCCGTCTAAAAATTTGGCTGGCGTTGGCGTTGCCTTTTACATCATGCTAGCACTTAAAGCCGAGTTACAGCAGCAAGGGCATTTTGAAAGAGCGGGGTTAGCGCCACCAAACCTAGCGTCGCTACTTGATATTGTTGCGGTTGGCACCGTGGCCGATGTAGTAGTGCTGGATAAAAACAACCGAATTTTAGTTCATCAAGGCCTTCAGCGGATTCGGGCGGGTAAGTGTCGACCTGGCATTAAAGCATTGGTCGAAGTAGCGAATCGCGATTGCGCTCACTTAACCTCAACTGACTTAGGCTTTGTGGTTGGGCCAAGGCTTAATGCCGCGGGTCGATTAGACGACATGTCGCAAGGCATTGCGTGCTTGTTGGAAGATGAAACCATTCAAGCGCGAATGATCGCTGCGGAACTCGATGCGCTTAATAAAGAACGCCGTGAAATTGAGACCGGCATGAAAGCACAAGCGGAAACCGTACTAGAGCAAATGGCGCTGGATGAAGGCGATATGCCAAGCGCACTGGTGGTTTATCGCGAAGACTTTCACCAAGGGGTTATTGGTATTGTGGCAGGGCGTTTGAAAGAGAAATATCTTAAGCCTGTTATCGCTTTTGCCCATCAAGACGACGAGATTATTAAAGGTTCGGCACGCTCAATTCCTGGCGTGCACATTCGCGATGTACTTGATGAAGTTAATACGCGCTACCCTGGCGTTATCGAAAAATTTGGCGGGCATGCCATGGCTGCTGGATTAAGCTTGCCCGTAGCTAGGCTTCAAGACTTCGAGCAGGCTTTTGTTGATATTGCGCGAGCGCACATGGCAAAGCTTGATGGAAATCATGCTTTACTTTCCGACGGTGACTTGTCATCGAAAGAGCTGTGTTTACCCTTTGCGCATTTACTGCGTCAAGCAGGTCCGTTTGGACAGGGCTTTGAATCACCGCTATTCGATGGTGAATTTGCACTACTTGACCAGCGCTTAGTTGGCCAAAAGCACTTAAAAATGGTGTTGAAAAGTGACGGTGCTAACGAGGTCGATGCTATTGCGTTCAACGTTGATTTAAAATCATGGCCGAATGCCATGGTCAAACGCGTGCATATTGCCTATCGACTTGATATCAACGTATTTCGCGGTCAGGAAACCGTGCAACTTATTGTCGAGCAAATAGAAGCGCGTTAGCAGAAGTAAGCTCACACGCAGAAAAAAGCCAATAACCCTAACAGACGATAAGCGCAAAGTAGGAAAGAAGAGGCAAAGGTGAAAAGCGAAAGACAAAAGCTGGTGGAAAAGCATAGTCAGCTGAATCAAACCGACAATGCTAAAGTGATTTCCCACGTTCAGCGGGAAGAGAAAGACAGCGACTGGGTACGCCACACCATTATGCTAGAAGGTATTGATGTCCCTTTTATCTATCGGCGTAAACAGCAATACCAAAGCTTAAAAGGCGCGCGAGTGAACGTAACCTACTATCGCCACGTTGAAGAGGTGGCTGGCATTGAGTTTGAAACCATGAAAGTGGTACGAATTAAGCGCAGCTGATATTAACGTTGCCAAAGGCACCAATTCGACAACAATTAACACACAGTGAGCAACAATGAATAATGAATGGTTAAATGCCTATGTACTGCATAGACGCCCTTACAGGGAGACCAGCTATATTGTTGACTTTTTTACCTTAGAAGAAGGGCGTGTTAGTGCGGTAGCGAAAGGGGTGAAGAATAGTAAATCTGACAAGAAAAGCCTGCTTCAACCTTTTCAGCATCTTCGTTTACAGTTAAGCGGAAAGTCAGAGTTAAAAAACTTACGTCACGTTGAAAGCGTTTCGCCTTCCATCAACCTTGTGGGCACGGCGTTATTTTGCGCCATGTACGTTAACGAGCTAACTAATCGCGTTATGCCGGCAGGGCTTGCCAGCGATGGCGTTCACAACGCTTATGAAAATGCGCTGCTGTCCCTTCGTGATAATAGCGATATAGAAGTGACCTTGCGACAGTTCGAATTTGCACTGCTTGACGAAATGGGGCTACTGCCCGACTTTACTACTGACGTAGAATACGAAATGCCCATAGAAGAAACAGGCAGCTATAACTTTCAGATAGATGCGGGCTTTGTGCCTATTCCCGAAGATATGGCTGGTGCAAGGGGTATGCGAGGCTTTCCTGGACAAGCGCTGCTTAGTTTGTCACAGGGGGAATTTACGCCGCTTAGTAAAAAAGTGGCTAAGGTGCTTTGCCGGGACTTGCTGAAACCGCTAATTGGTGACAAGCCACTTAAAAGCCGCGAGCTTTTTATGCCCAAGCCGCGGTAATAGCATTAAATTATTTTCTCTTAACTCAAACGCTTAATAAGCACGTTCTACAAAAAAATTTGCTACAATTGCGACTTTCCTTAAAAGGGTATTTTTACCCTTAAAGCAACGTATTAAACAGGAAGAGCAGCCCTCTTCTATCGCTCTTACAGGCTAGGTGGTGAAATGAGCACGATTTTATTAGGCGTTAACATCGACCATATTGCAACGCTGCGCAATGCGCGCGGTACGCATTACCCAGATCCAGTGCACGCAGCGGATATTGCCGAGCGTGCAGGTGCAGATGGCATTACTGTTCATTTACGTGAAGACCGCCGTCACATTAAAGACCGCGATGTACGCATTTTAGCGCAGACCATTAATACCCGACTTAATTTGGAAATGGCGGTAACCGATGAAATGCTGGCCATTGCCGAAGAAGTGAAGCCTGTTTTTTGTTGCTTAGTACCAGAAAAGCGCGAAGAGCTGACTACCGAAGGTGGTCTTGATGTGGCAGGGAATTTTGACAACATCAAAGCGGCGTGCGAGCGACTCGCTAATGCGAACATTTTGGTGTCGCTATTTATTGATGCAGACAAAGCGCAAATTGACGCGGCCGCAGCATGTAACGCCCCTTATATTGAAATTCACACCGGTCAATATGCAGAAGCCACCAGCGAAGAAGAACAGCATAAAGAGCTAGCGCGTTTAGTTGAAGGCATTGAATACGCCGATAGCTTAGGACTTAAAGTGAATGCAGGTCACGGCTTGCACTATCACAATGTTAAGCCTATTGCGGCTATCCCTCAGTTAATCGAACTTAATATTGGCCACGCTATCATTGCTCGCGCCGCGTTTGATGGCCTTCATACGGCTGTAGCTGATATGCGTAAACTTATGCTAGAAGCACGAGCGGGCATTTAACCTTAGATTCAAAAGGGTGTAGATAACGTGGCGATTGCAGGGCTAGGTACTGACATTGTAGAGATAGCGCGACTTGGTAAAGGCGATGGTGCTAATGAACGCTTAGCCAAGCGAGTACTTACGCCTGCCGAGTGGCAGCAGTTCAGCGAACACGGTACGCCAGTCCGCTTCTTAGCCAAACGTTTTGCCGCCAAGGAAGCGGCAGTGAAGGCCCTTGGGACAGGGATTGGAAACGGGATCAGCTGGCAGCATATAGAAGTGCGCAATAACGATTTAGGTGCGCCAGAGCTTCATTTTTCTGGCGAGTTTGCTGCAATGTGCAAAAACCGAGGTATTACGCGAAGCGTGGTCAGTATTTCAGATGAGCAGCATTATGCTGTCGCCACCGTTATACTAGAGTCTGAATAGAGCAACTGTCCCTAACCCACGTGGGCGACTTCTATTTGGTGAGCGCGCGCAAAAACCTCTACTAACATCAAACCACGTAAAGCAAGTAACCGGAGTCACACTTGGCAAACCTTTTTAAACAATCTCGTAGCAAGCAAAAAGGCAAAACGTCGCTTACTGAGCGTGGCGCTTCCAAAAAAGGGAATGCCAGAGCCAACGCGCAGGTCGCAGGACTTCGATTTGGGAAAAGCAAAAAAGCAGCGGATACCAGTGAAAGTCAAAAGCCTAACACGGTCACCATTGAAGATTTGGACTGGATGGGCAATGGCGTAGTGCGCGGCAATCCGATGGTATTTGTGGAAGGTGCCCTTGTAGGAGAAACCTGCGACATAGAGATGGTATCTAGCAAAAAGAAAGTCATTAACGCTAAGGCGACAAACATTCACTCGCCAAGTGATGCAAGACAAGCGCCTTTTTGCCCTGTGTTTGATGCATGTGGTGGGTGTCAGCTACAGCACATAAAGCCTGACGCTGCCCTTGAGCAACGTGACCGTGCTCTTAAAGTGATGATGGAACGCCAGCTTTCAATGAAGCCACACGTTTGGCAAGCACCTTTAGCAGGGCCGCGCCCTCAATATCGCAGGAAAGCAAGACTGGCTATAGATGCCCGCAACCCCAATCAAATTAAGTTGGGCTTTCGTGAAGCAAATAGCAGTAACGTTATCAATGTAGAAACCTGCCCAATACTGGTCGACCCGCTATCTAAACTTATTGGCCCTTTACGAGATGCGCTTACAGGGTTCGAGTCAGCGCGTCATATTGGACATATCAGCCTTATTGCGGGCGACAACACCTCGCATCTTGTTATTAAACACACCAAAGCCCTTGAAGCTGAGCTTATTGATGCAGTGAGCGAATTGGTGAACACGAGTTCATCAGTTGGTGTCTACGGTATTGAATTAAAGCTTGAAAATAAGCAGGGGCAAATTCGCAGTGTGGGCCGTGGTACTGATATGGTGATGAACACGGTAAATGGCTGCTCAATTTCACCTAGTGCTAACGACTTTATTCAAATTAATAGAGTGGTTAACGAAAAAATGGTTAATCAGGCAATAGGTTGGCTAAACCCAAAGCCCAGCGAACGTATCGCTGATTGGTTTAGCGGGCTGGGCAATTTTACTTTACCTATTGCTAAGTTAGGTGCAAAGGTTCAGGCGGTAGAAGGTGTGGCAGAGATGGTGCGCCGCGCTAAAGACAATGCACAGCAACAGGGCATTGAAAATGTAGAGTGGCTGCATTTAGATTTGGCTGATAAGACCAACGTCGAGGCTTCATTACAGTTGGGCTTTGATAAGGTACTACTCGACCCCTCAAGAGAAGGGGCGTTGACCGTTTGTCATGCGCTTGTAAAAGCACTACCAAAAACGATAGTGTATGTTTCTTGCAACCCAAGTACGTTTTCTAGAGACGCGAAGGTGTTGATAGACGGAGGTTATGAAATGGAAAAAGCGGGCGTAGCAGAAATGTTCCCCTTCACCCATCACATGGAAATGATGGCCTTGTTTACGCGAAAGCAGCAGTAACGAGTAAAGGATATGGTATCGACAAGAAAGGTCCACCAAGCCGACCGACCACCCTTTGAAGCGTGGTTAGATAGCCTTGAGTTAAGTGTAGAAACAAAAGAAAAACTAAGTGCAGTGTCATCTATTCCCGAGCGACTGTTGGTTGGTCAGGAAATGGTTGAGATTTTGTGTCAGCTCAATATGGATGACGCAACGCTTCAGGCAGCCTTGGTTTTTCCATATTGCGAACAGCACGCCTTAAGTGAAGACGATATTTATGAAGAATTCGGCGGGGAAATACGCGACCTGATCGTTGGCGTGCGCCGAATGGATGCTATCAAGTCGTTACATGCGCGTAAAGTAAAAGGCTCTGGCTTTGCCGAAAAGTCGGACGAACAGCACATAGACAGTATTCGTCGTATGCTGCTGGCGATGGTAGAAGACGTGCGTGCCGTTGTGATCAAAATGGCAGAACGCATTTGTGCATTGCAGCAGGTTAAGAAAGCCGATGAAGAAACCCGCGTTATGGTGGCCCGCGAGTGCGCTAGCATCTATGCGCCATTGGCAAACCGTTTGGGCATTGGTCAGTTAAAGTGGGAGCTTGAAGACCTTGCGTTTCGCTATCTACACCCCATCACCTACAAGCAAATAGCTCATCAGCTTGACGGCAAGCGCCGAGAGCGTGCCGAGTACATAGAAACCATAGTAGGCGACTTGCAAGGCTTGCTTGATAGCGAAGAAATTCGCGCAGAGGTTTACGGCCGTCCTAAGCACATATTCAGCATTTGGAAAAAAATGCAGAAAAAGCGCCTTACGTTTGAGCAGCTTTTTGATATTCGTGCGGTGCGTATTATTGCCGAGCGACTTCAAGACTGTTACGCCGCGCTTGGTACGGTTCACGCCAGCTATAAGCACTTACCTAACGAGTTCGACGACTATATCGCAACCCCCAAACCTAACGGTTACCAGTCTATTCACACGGTTATCGTGGGGCCAGAAGGGAAGTCGGTTGAGATTCAAATTCGCACGCAGAAAATGCATCAGGATGCAGAACTGGGTGTGGCTGCACACTGGAAATATAAAGAGGGTAGCACGGGCAAGCAGTCAGGCTATGACGAGCGCATAAACTGGCTTCGCCGCATACTTGCGTGGCAAGAGGAAGTGGCCGAATCTGGCGATTTGGTTGAAGAGCTTCGCAGTCAGGTGTTTGACGATAGGGTGTACGTGTTTACACCCAAAGGCGATGTTATTGACCTTCCCCAAGGCGCTACGCCGCTTGATTTTGCTTACTATATTCACAGTAATGTGGGACATCGCTGTATTGGCGCAAAAGTGAATGGGCGAATAGTGCCTTTCACTTATTTACTGCAAAGTGGCGACCAGATAGAAGTACTTACCGGAAAAGAGCCAAATCCAAGCCGCGACTGGATGCACCCAGGTCTTGGCTATGTGCATTCATCACGGGCGCGTGCCACTATCCATTCCTTCTTTAAAAAGCAGGACAGAGATAAAAACCTTGCTGCCGGTAAAGAGCTGCTAGAACGCGAACTTCAGCGTGCCCACTTACCTGCCAAAGTACCCAATGAGGCATTTGAGAAGTTTAACTTACAAACCCTCGATGACTTGTACACTGCGGTAGGTGCCGGTGATGTGCGCGTTATGCAGGTGATTAACTTTATTCATCACTTGCAGGAGCCGCCAGCTCCAGAACCCGAAATTAGTCCTAAGGTTAAAACGCGCAAAACTGCGGCCGGATCAGGCAAAAAAGATGCAGTGGTGGTGCAGGGCGTGGGTCACTTAATGAGCCAGCTGGCGAACTGCTGTAAGCCGGTTCCCGGCGAAGCGATTTTAGGCTATATCACACAAGGCCGTGGTGTAAGCGTTCATAAAGAAAGCTGCGACCAGCTGCAACACTTGTTGTCACAGCACCCTGAGCGTCAGATAGAAGTGAATTGGTCACAAGAGCTTAAAGTAGGTTTTGAGACGGGTATTGATATATTTTGTCACGATAGAACTGGCCTGTTGCGCGATATTACCACGGTATTGGCGAATGAAAACGTGCCTCTTCTAGGCGTGAACAGCCTAAGTGATAAAAATAGACAGACGGCGCTTATCACTATTTCGATAGAGGTTCAGGACCTCGATACGGTGTCTAAAGTGTTAACCCGATTGCGACAGCTTAAAGGCGTGACCGATGCAAAACGCAAACAAAGCTAAGCTTAGCGAAATGCAGCGGCTGCTTAAAATTATGGCGCAGCTGCGCGACCCGCAATCTGGATGCCCGTGGGATGTAAAACAAACCATGGAAAGCCTAACTCGCTACACCATAGAAGAAGCCTACGAAGTGGCCGATGCTATTGCCAATGGTGATATGCACGACATTAAAGATGAGTTGGGTGATTTGCTCTTTCAAGTGGTGTTCTACGCACAGATAGCCAGTGAATCGCGTGCATTTTCTTTTGACGATGTGGCGAAAAGCATTAGCGATAAGCTGGTGCGTCGCCACCCTCATGTGTTTGCGAATGCGCTTGCATCTGAAGGCTCTGGCGATACAAATGAAAACGTCACGGTCGAACGTACCCAATTGAACGACAGTGCTTTAAACGCGCAGT
Organism: Alteromonas sp. G4i13; assembly: GCF_054960505.1. Taxonomy (NCBI): domain Bacteria; kingdom Pseudomonadati; phylum Pseudomonadota; class Gammaproteobacteria; order Alteromonadales; family Alteromonadaceae; genus Alteromonas; species Alteromonas sp. G4i13. Next base: position 11,502 of record NZ_JBHNYX010000027.1, read on the forward strand.
GGGATGCTATCAAAGCCCAGGAAAAGCAGCTTAAAAAGCAGCGTTTAAAGCAAGACAACGAAGCAATAGAAAACAGTATTTTAGATAATGTGCCCAAAGGTATGCCAGCACTTATGTACGCGCAAAAGCTGCAGAAAGCCTGTGCTAAGGTAGGATTTGATTGGCCTGATGCCGCACCTGTCATAGATAAAGTGCGTGAAGAAGTGGAAGAGATTCAGCAAGAGCTGGATTTCAAACAGCGAGCACAAGGGGCACTGAAGACTGGTGTTGTACCTTTAAACAGTGGGGTGCCCGACAACCAACAAGCAATTGAAGAAGAAATTGGTGATGCACTTTTTGCCATGGTTAACTTGGCAAGACATTGCAAGGTAGATGCTGATACCGCACTTAGAAACGCCAGTAACAAGTTTGCTAACCGTTTTAAAGGCGTAGAGCGCTTAGCGGCTGAACAGGGCGACAAGCTCGACGCGTTGACGCTTGATGAAATGGAAGCGCTGTGGCAGCAGGTTAAACAGTCGTCCGATAGGAAGTAGTTTATCCAGCTACAACTTCACCGTTGAGGCTGAAAATCAGCCAGATAGTAAGGTCTCGGATTTGCTCATCACTTTTGACCGGGCAAATGTTAGTACTACAAATTTAGATCAATGAAGGTGGAAACCTAGTTATTTTGGCGTATGGTTAAAAGGTAGGTTTGATTTACGACAAGGCTACATAGATCCATACTATCTAAAATGACTGTATAAATTTAGCACTTCGGAAAAGTGTTCAGCGGGTGTGTGGTCACAGCACCTACCAAGGAATCGGCTAGCATTGGGCGTTGGTATTTCATGAAAAAAGTACTGTATTTATCACTCGGGTTGTTTTTTACCCTTCTAGGTATTATTGGCGCATTCTTGCCGGTAATGCCAACAACTGTTTTTTTGATAGGTGCGCTTTTTTGTTTTACTCAATCTTCACCGCGCCTTGAAAACTGGTTACTTCAACACCCTAAATATGGCCCCAGTCTTGTTGCGTGGCGAAAACATGGAGCAATTTCGAAAAAAGTGAAATGCATAGCGTGCTGCAGTATGTTGGTGAGCTTTATTCTGGTTTGCCTGTTCGCATCAATGCCTATTCCTGCTTACATAGGCATAGGTCTATTTATGGGAATAGGCGCGTACTTTGTTGTTACACGCCCCAGCATGCCTGCTGTATAATTTCTCTATACAGAATTTAGTTACCTTCGGCAGTAGCGCACAGTTTATTCGAACTGCATTGCTAAGCGTTAGGTGACAGGTTTAAAAACCTTTAACGGTTTCTACCCAGTCGCTCGTGACTGCTTACCCATTCGTCTGCGACGACTGCAGAACCCAGCGACAGATCGCCGCACAATACAGTCGCAGCGACAATTTCCGCAAACTTATTTACGCTGCCCCTTTCTGTGCAGCCAAGTATGCTTAAACATTCGTTTTGTGTAGCTAAACCGGTTCCACCACCGTATGTAGCAACGATTAACGATGGAATGGTCACAGAGAAGTAGTAGTCTCCATTTGGCGTAATTTCAGCGTAGGTAAACCCCGCCGACGACTCCGCCACATTAGCGACATCTTGCCCGCAAGCGATAAACATGGCGGTGATGCCGTTAGCGAAGTGTGCGCCGTTATTAACACTACCTGCCATTAGTGCGCCCATATTTGAATACTGGCGCTGTTTAAATAATGCTTCTGGCGGGCAATGCATAATGTCCGTCATTAGTTTTTTTGGCAGGGTTATTTCTGCTACAACGCGCTTTCCGCGGGTATGCAGCGAGTTTAAGTGCGAGTGCTTTTTATCGGTATCAAGGTTTGCAGCCAGCACAAAGTGTTCAATAGGGCCCGAGTAGTTTGCCTGTATCCACTCGCAGCCTGCTTTGGTAGCTTTGCTTACCATGTTTTGCCCAGCTGCATCACCGCAGGTGAAATTGAATCTTAGCCAGCGAAGCTTAGACGCAGCGTACTGCTCGATATCCCTTAGTTTGCCCACGCTGGTGGTGTTATCACTGGCGCGTTTGATGGCTTCAAAGTTTTGCTCAACCCATTTGCCAAATTCGAGGGCTTCTCTTGCGTTAGAAAACGCGAACATAGGCGCCCGCTGCATAGCATCGTCAATGACTGTGGTAGTTATGCCCCCAGCCTCTCTTGTTAAGCGCATGCCTCTACTGTAGCTGGCGGTCAAGGTGCCCTCTGTTGTTGCCATTGGAACGTAGAACTCACCTTTGGCGTGCTCTCCATTCACTAGCATTGGCCCTGCGAAGCCAATAGGTACCTGTGCAACACCGGCGAAGTTTTCTATGTTTCCCGACAATGTTTCAGGCGGGATAGAATAGTGTCCTAAGTGATTTAGCTGGGTGCCGGTTTCGCGCGCAATAAACTCGCGGCGTGTTCGGCTCATCTCTTGGGTATAGTCGTTGTCTGAGGAACGTGGGATTTTAGGCATTGGGCCACTCCTTTTTTCTTTCATAATAGGAGTGCTGATACCGAATGAGAACTGTTTACAATTTATACATGAGGATAAGTGCCACCTATGTATGCGCTTTTTATGTAGAAAGGCGTTAAATTCACCTTTCTACACGCAAAAAGCGGGGGGGTTGCTTATTTCGAACTCATAAGCGACGCGCAATAGCCCCGCATAAAGCAAATGATACTATGCTTTTTTATCCAATTTTGCCTGAAGTATAGCAATCTCTTCTCTACGTTTTTTATCGGCTAGAGGGCGGTTGGCTTTTTCAGGCGCGTTTTGAGCACGGATTAAGAACCCTTGGGCTTCTTCGTATTCACCATCGTCGAAAAGAAACTCAGCATAAAAGAAGTTTTGGTCCATACCTTCTGGGTTAATTTCTAATGCACGCTTAAATAATTGTTTTGCCTTCTTATCGCTTCCAAAGCTAACTGGCCAGCTTGGTACTTTATGATAAAGTGCCGCTAATACAGTGAGTGCCGTCCCCTCTAATACCGCTTCCTCTTTTTCAATGGCACGTTCTAAATTTTCCTTCGCACTTTCAGCAAAGTCCAGGGCACCTAAACCGCCTTTCGCACTTGCAGTACTTGATTGAGAGATAGCTAGCCAGGTCAGTGCTTCAGCGCTATTTTCTGATTGCTCGACTAACACTTTCGCCTGCGCAATCAGTGCAGAAAATGCCTCTAATTGGGCTTCACCTTCAAGCTCATAGTTCGTTTTTGCCCACGCGTGTTGTAACGGTAGTAAATCAGGGGTGTTTGCATGAACCGTAGATATCGACAACGTAGTAATAAGGATGAATAGAAAAGGAGAGAAGAAATTCTTTTTCTGCATGAAAAGTCGCCTTTATAAGATAGAGGTAGTTAGGAATAAACGAGATAACTCGACAAAATTGTTAGTAATTTCATGAATTATCGTTGAATCGGCGGCTAATCTAACGGTATTTGTAGCGAAAATCTAATACTTGTTGAAAATGGAAAGGCAATAAGATCATTGCCTTTCCCTGTATACCTTCAGGGTGACTAACCTTTTCTCGCTATTTTCGCTTCCAATAAAGCGATCTCTCTTTTGCGACCTGAATCTGCAATAGGACGATCAGCGCGCGCTGGGGCGTCGAGCGCTTTCTTGGCAAACTTGAGCGCTTGCTCATATTTTCCATTATCGAACAAGTACTCGGCGTAGAAATAGTTGGGGTCTATCCCGTCAGGGTTTATTTCAAGTGCATGCTTCAGCAAATTCTCAGCTTTTTTGTCGTTACCAAAGCTAATAGGCCAACCCGGAAGCTTATGGTACAGCACGCCTAGACTGGTCATCGCTGAGCCCGAGAGTGCATTTTCATCTAGTCGCATTGCATGTTCGAAACTCTTACGAGCATCTTTTGCGTAGTCCAGAGCACCAAGTCCCCCCTTGGCACCGGCTGTACTGGATTGAATTATGCCTTGCCAAATCAATAACTCAGGGTTATTGGGTTCTGCCTTTACGAAAGATTTAGCGGTATTAATAAGGGCGACGAATGCTTTTTCCTTTTCTGCATCATCAAGTTCATAGTTAATATGTGCCCATTGATGCTGAAGTATCTTTAAAGGGCTGGTAGCCGTTTCGCTTAAGGCTGATGTCGGCGCTGTACTTTCTGTGACTTCGTTAGCTTGAGCCATAGCAGTGTGACTTAATGCCAGACCGAGTCCCAGAATTACCGTGGTGCTAAGCGTGGTTAATTTCTTCATAATAATGTCCTCGTGTTAAACCAGCTTGTTACCCAGGCGGGTATCGTTTTGAGCGCTGGTCTGTTTGTCTTGTGATTGCGCTTTTTGAAAGGCATAGCGTTTAATTGTTGGAAGTTTCTTTGCCAACGCGTTGTCAACAACACTGGGAACTAGCGCGTTAAGCTTGGCAAAAAAGCGTTCAGCACGTCCTAGCGCGACCCTTGGCAAATTGTTTTCTAACTGTTTAATGAATGCTTGTGCTACTGCATCAGGCTCGTCTGTCTGGTTGCCCAATGCCTCATTTAGCGCATTAGCGCGATCGTCATTTATGTCGGTACGCGTTGAGCGTGGCGCTAGATAGTGAAATTTAATTTTGCTATCGCTGAATTCTCTGTGCATCGCTTCCGTCCAGCCTTTCAAAGCGAATTTAGTTGCGCAGTAGGTTCCGTGCGCAGCAAAACCTATGCTTCCAAAAGCTGAGCCTACATTCACGACATGCGCAGACGGTCTACGTTCGAGTAACGGCAGTAGGCGTTGGGTTAGTAGCATCGGAGCCAGCATATTTGTCGACACAATTGACTCGACTGGGGTGCCCTCAAACTCGCCCACATAGGTAATGCCAGCATTGTTAACCAGAATACTTAAAGGAAGTCGTTGGCAGGCACTTACTACTCTATCTTTGCCTTCATCTGACGTAATGTCAGCCACAATGGCAGTATGATGAAGGGTTAAATTTTGTTGCAGCTGTTCGAGCTTCGCCTTACTTCTGCCAGTTAGGATAATGTGCGCGCCTTTTTCATCAAGCGCCTTGGCTATTGCTTGACCAATACCGCCAGTTGCACCTGTAAGAAGTACCACTTGATTACGCCACTGAATATTCATTGTAGTTACCTTAACGTGTTATCAATTTACCTCGGGGGATAAGCACCAGAGGTAAACCCTTGAATTCAAGCAACCTGTTCCAGACCGTGTTCAGGTGTTAATTCGCGAAAGATATCTCCGTATAAGCGATAAAACATGTTCGCGCTGTGAATGATCATTTGCTGCTCTTTGGGGTCAGTAATTTTGTTCATAAGCCCTTCAAAGAAAACAATGTGCTCTTGGTCTAGCGCACCGTGAGAGGTAAGGTATTTAAACGCTGATTTAGGCAGAGATAACTTGTCTTTGATTTGTTTTGCAGCCGCGTCGGCAAGCGCAATACTTGTACCCTCTAAAACGAATACCATGCCGAAGAAATACAGTGGGCTTTTGCGTGCTATTGCATCAAAAGCATAGGCAACCATTAATTCGGTGGCGGGTGCAGGCTGACTTATCCTCGCCTGTTCTTTATCAACGCCACAGGCTGCAAGGTCGTTAAGGATCCACTCTTGGTGACCCATTTCTTCTTCAATGTATTCACCAATTGCTTCTCTTAGCCATTCCTTATCTTCGTTGAGTTTGGCACCTGTAGCCATAAGCAGGGGAACAGTAAACTTAACGTGATGATAAGCCTGTTGAAGAAAGGCAATATAGTCGTTCAGATTAAAATCACCGTTAAAGCAGCGTTGTATAATCGGCGCCTGTAAGAATGACTGTCTGGCATGTTCGGTGTTGCTTTGAAGTTGCTGATAGAAATTCATAAATTATTCCTTGATAACAAATTGAGAAGAAAATGCTGTTGTACTTTGAACGCTGTATTGGTGTTGGTCTTGGCTCTGGTAGAGCATGTCTAAGTCAGTCGCGTAGCGGGTAATTATTGCGTCACGTTTCAGTTTTCCCGTTGGGGTAAGCAGTTGGTTTTCTGGCGTGCAAAGACCGATGGTGGCGAAATTAACAACTTGCGCATAGTCAGGTAACTGCTTATTGATAAGCGCCACGGCGCTTTGAATCTGTGTATTAGAAAGAGTATTGGAAGCGGGTACGAGGAGCGCGACACAGTAGGGTTTAGCTTCGCAATACACCAAAGCCTGCCTAAACAGTCCTGTTCCCAGCAATAAAGATTCAATCCACTCTGGCGATACGTTTCTACCAAAGCTGTTCACCATTATGTTTTTTATACGCCCATTCAGCGTAAGTGTGTTGTCAGAAAAGGCGCCTAAATCGCCGGTTCTGACCTGGGTCGGATAAAATGAGGAAGGTTGATTCAGATAGCCCAGAAAGTGGTTGCCTGTAACTACGATTTCACCCTCTTCGATGTGCAGTTGATTATGACCAAGCGTTTTTCCGGCACTGCCGATCGTATTGCAATTGGGCGTGTTCAATGTTGATACTGATACCGCTTCAGATAAGCCATAACCTTCAAATACTGGTAATCCCTTCGCTTGGGCTTGCGCCAGCAAAGTGGGCGCTACATGTGCACCGCCAACAGCAATGAACATTAGTGATGAAGGTGGTGTCCAGCCCTTATTACATGCCTGTACTAGCACCATTAGCAAGTCGGGCACCAAAATCACAGACGATGGTTGAACGCGGTCTATCAGTGACAGCAGTGCGTTTGGATTAACGAGTTTGCTTCCTTGAAATCCGCGCTCAGATGCTGTGGCTAAATAAACTGTGCCGCCGTGGTACAGAGGGGCGTAAACACCTGCAATATTTTCAAGTAGGGTAGACAATGGCAGTAAACACAGGTGGTTCACTATTTCTGGTTGAACAGCGCGCTCAATAGAATGGGCAACTTTCCATTGCGATTCAGTTGACAGGCACACGCCTTTCGGTGAGCCCGTAGAGCCAGAAGTAAAGGTTATTTTGTTAGTACCTACAGGTGTGTATACACGAGAGTCATGTTTGAGTGGATGAGCGACAATGTCGTGTTCGCTATCAATAACAGTCGGTGACTCACTCCATTCACTTAGTTCACCACCGCGATTGGTCAATAAAAAGTGACACTGGCTCTCATTTAATACATGTTCTTGTTGGGAAGCGGTAAAAAATAGCGGAACGGGGATACAGCAGACGTTAGCCTGTTGGCAGGCTAAATCAGCAATCACCCATGCAAAGCTATTGTCGAAGGCAATGCCCACCCTCTCGGCATTGTGGTTTGTTATCCAGCTTGCGAGGTTCTCGACGGCGCTCAAAAGGGCGCGGTAAGTCATTGAACCGTCTTTGCATTTCAGCGCAACGTCATCGTCGTGCCCGTTTATATACTGATTAAGCAACATACGCTGTTTCCTTTTTTGTGCAGATATTTTGCGTTAACGCATCCACATTTGCGGAAATAAGCTCAATTGCACGTTGGTAATGAGCATTAAGTTCAGGGCAGCCAATTATGTGTTGTGTTACGTGATGTAGCGACAGGGCAGTAACCTGAGGAGCGGTGTCATAATAGGTGCCCCAGTCATCGCTATTCCCTTTAAGTTTTGACGCATCGGCTTTAACAAGGGGGAGGAGTTGAATACCCGCGCCCATGAGTAAAGAGGTGAGCTGTGAGGTCGCACTGAAAACCAGATATTTGCTACCACATCGTTTTAAAACGAAGAACAGGGCAAATAACAAGGGGAGGGTATAGCGCGATGCACTGCTAAAAAGGTTACCAACTTCAGCAATATGCGCTCTGTTTACGGTTATCCCTTGTAGGGTGAGGGCAGTTTCTACCGAAGTGTTAAGGTATTGCTCTATAAAAAGAGAATTATTCTGACCATCATAGGCGGCAAATCTTGCGCCTGCGGCGGCTTTAACTCCCTTAGCGTCAAGAGCAAACAGCATAGGCATAAAGGAAGTCACTCGTGCGTTGTAGCGAGCTTTAAAACCACTCGCTATAAACGCTTCAATACGGCGGCGGGCATTATGTCCATGTTTTGCCGCGATAAAGGTTATTGCGGGCTTTTCCTTTGAGACAATCGCAGATTGCTGACTAGCAACCTGGGTTGGAACAGAAGCTAAAACGTGACTCATAAACATGCTCATTGGTTTTGCGATGTTATGAGTATTTACGCGAGACCTTAAGAGAACCTTAAGTGGGAAAAACTTTTATAAATGTCAGCCCAAAATGTTAAGAACGCCCAAGCTAATTAATCGCTTGAGCCGTCATAGCTATTAAAAACTGGGCCGTTAGCCGGTAAATCACAGGTAGCGTTCGCAGCAGTGGCAGGAAGCAACAACCATTCGTCACGGTGGGCTACACCCTGTGAAGTGGCTTGTGATAAGTCTACACATTGAAATTTGTAGTCACTTGGAACTAACAAAAAGCGTTGACGTATTGGCGGTCTAACCCGCCGGTCTGAAATCTTTGTCTGCTCGCGGGAAGGCTCGGAAGTATCGGTCAACCAAGCCCACGCTGTCCCGTTTTCTACTTCTTTCGGAGTATGGTAACCAAAATGAGCCATTTCAAAGGGTGAATAAAGCAAATACTGTTCTTTAAAGCTGACTATCCCCACCTCGAAGGCAGTTGAATCCTTCGTCAACATATTACTTATCTGGCTTTCTGCATTTTGAAGGACTATACGGGGAGTACGGTAGTCGTTTAGCAGCCATGCACCGAATGTGGAAGGAATTACAGTTAAAATGAAAAGCCATGCCAGTAATTGGCGGGCGAGTAATTCTCCATCCCCTGCGTTGCGCTTTTTATTGTAAACATAGTAGACAATAAGAGTACAAAGCCCAGCGAATCCGAGTACAAGTAATACTATGCTTAAACGAACAAGGGTTTCGCTGTCGCTGTCAAAGCGCGTCATCAGCTTAACAGCAGTGGGCTCGTGAAATAGCAGTGCTAAGCCAGCAATCAATAAAACGGCAGAGATTAACGAGGTAACTGCGCGCGCAAAAAGCAGCAACCCTCTTGATAAAGTTGAATTCGCAAGTACCAGACCTGCAACCATACTCAACGCAGGCAGTGCCGGTAGAACATAAACACCACGTTTACCTGGGCTGATACTAAAGAAAATGACAACCAATATTACCCATATCAACAAGGATGAGTAAGCGGGGTTGTGAATAAGTACATCTTTTAACGACTTAGCTTTTGATACAAGTATGGCAATTGGAGTTATCCAAAATACAGGAATAACTTCAACAATATAGTAATACCAGGGCTCTATGTGGTGCCAGGCATTGGCATATCGCTCAGCCGTTTGTTTAAACAAAATATTCGACAAGTATTGTTGTATTTGAGGCTCTTGTTTTATCAAACCAAGATAAAGCAGAGGTGCAAGCCACATCGCCACAACTGATAGCATGATTAAGGGACCAAACAACATGCGCAATGACCACTTGCCGCTATGTGAGCCGCTGGTAAATGCGAAAAATGCAATGGGGATAAATAAAAGAACAGGTAAAAAGCCAACGCCTTTGGTTATGATCCCAAGCCCCATAAAGAACCATGCTGCAAAGTACCACCGCCAATTAACATGCACATAAAAGTGCTGAACGAGTCCGTAGACGCCAATCCAGATAAAGCAGGCGACAAGGGCATCTATTTGAGCGAATTTGGCTTGAATAAGAAACTGAGGGCTCAGTAGAAGTACGAGCATACTCAACATTGCCGCTTTTTCATTGGCAAGTCTTAGCGATAGCTTGTAGGTTAACCCCAAAGTGACAAGGCTTGCGATAGCGTTAGGCAGGAGCATAGCCACCTTCAGGCTACCCGTTATAAGGTAAAAGAAGGCAATACACCACATAAACACAGGGGGCTTGTCCGGATAAATTTCGCCACCGCGCATGGGCACAAGCCACTGTCCACTGTTCACCATCTCTTTTGCGACCAATGCGAATCGAGGCTCATCGGGGGGCCAAGCATCTCTGAAACCCAGACCAACAAATATCAGAGCACAGGCAAAAAAGAACAGGGTAGATGCATGGCTATTTGAATTAAGCATAAGCCTCACGACGGCTCACTCCTACGAGAAATGCCTGATAAGGATAGAAGTAGAAGAAGGCTAATGATTAAGCCACCAATTTGTAAAGGCTGTTCGAGGGAGCTGACAAATCGAGAACCGCTTCCAAGCAAGGTAAACAAAAAAGTTTGAGGCGCAAAGCCGATTGCACTTGCAGCAATAAACGGGACAAACGGAACGCTTAGCACACCTGCTACGGCGTTTGTGATTAGGTTGGAGCCAACAGGGAATAAACGAACAATTAGCACATTGCGAAAACTTCGCTTGGCCAGTTTGTTTTCAACAGGCTTTAATTTTGTACCTAAAAGACGGACGGCAAGTGAGCGTAGAGGGCCATTTGCTAATGCGTAGGCTATGCATGCAGACAATACCGTTAGCAACAAGGCAATTAATCCTCCCTGCAATGCGCCAAAGCCCACTCCGCAAAAAAAACTGACAGCCTGACGGGGAAAACCCATGGTTAAAAGTACAACACAAGCACTCAGTATCATGCACAGCGATTGCCAATTTAAATTAGAAATATAGGCATTCAACCAATCTGTATCATCACCGTGCTTCCATACTTCACCAGTGACCTCAAGCGACACATAGCAGACAAGCGCGATGCTTGCTGCCCCGATGAAAAACTGTATGAAGCTTTTGAGGCGGCGAATATTAGTCTTCATTACCAATTCCGCTGGTAATGTGATTAAGCTTATTTCTGTGCATTAGCCATCTGACGCCAAGCATATCGATGATCCCTGCCCAGCCACGATTCCACGCTGTGTAATTTGATTTACCTTCTAAGCGCGCGCGATGATTAACCGATACACATACCACGTCTCCCCCAAGCCTTTTGGTTAAAGCGGGAATATATCGGTGCATATGGTCGAAATAGGGCAAAAGTAAAAAGGTACTTCTTGGGAGGAGTTTCAAGCCACAGCCCGTGTCTGGTGTGTCGTCCTGTAGGATCCACTGGCGAACACGATTGGCAACTTTAGACTGAAATCGCTTCCACGGGGTATCTTTTCGCTTTTTACGATGCCCTATAACGCAGAAGTGCGCTGCATTAGTCTCTTTAGCTGCGCGAATAAGTCGCGGTATATCAGCAGGATCGTTTTGCCCATCAGCATCAAGGGTGATGATCCACTTGCCTTTTGCCTGTAAAACGCCGTGAAAAACCGAAGTGCTTTGACCGCAGCTCATAGGGTGGACGATGACACGACAACTTACCGGCAAGGTGCTTGAAAGGTTATGCAGCAAGGATAGGGAGTCGTCACTGCTACCGTCATCAACAACAATAATTTCTGTTGTTGTACTTGGAACCACTTCTGCAATTTCTCGTAACAAAGCAGAAAGGTTTTTGGCTTCATTTTTAGCAGGTAAAACAACACTGACGTCAAACTGGTGCATAAGAATATTTGGTAAATCATCGAATGACGTGCACTTTAAATGTTGAACCTTAAGGAAAGCTTAAGTTAGGCGCTAAAGTGCAAACTTGCATTAAAATTCGTATTCCAACGACATGCGAAGTGTGTGATCTTTACTGTCACCATTTAGTCCGGCAATAAAGCCCAGTTCCCATTTTAACTGCTTCTGTCGGTCAAAGCGTTTTATACCCATGAATGCTGGACCAACCCCGATAAAATCCTCTGCTACATACACTTCCAATCCAGGTTGTACTTCAGGGATCCAGCGATACCTAAACTTGGCTTTAAATTCGCTTTCCCATTCATTCTCAACAGTTTGACCCCACTCGTACACCAAGCTAATGTTAGTTGTTAAACTGAATTGGCCAAACTCTTTTTCTGTTAATATCCCCGCTTTAACTTCCCAGTCATCGGTATTGTGCTGCTTTTCCAGCTCAAACAGCGTTGCCCAGTCAGCCCAGTATCGCCCTTGTTCAGTCATCATCCAGCGTAACTCTACTTCGTAGCTTTCTAAGCCAAAATCTTCATTTTCATCCCGCGCACCGACAAGGTATGTCTCGAGGATCATAAACTCTGAAAGTGCATGGCCGAATGAGAAGCGTTGCATTAAAACATTGCCATCGTCATTTTGTCTTGAGGTAAGTCGCCACTCAAACTCACGTTCAAAGGGTAATACATAAGGGTGATAAACCTTATCTACGGTAAAATTATCTGCATAACCGTTACTTGAAAACACGGCGCATAATGCGATAGCAGTAAGGAGAAAACGTCTCACTGTGCGACCTCCTGAATTTCATCAGAGAATCTCTTTTTTGAAGAAAAGAAAGCAATTAAATTAGGCACGATAAGTGCGAAGAAAAACACCAATAAATAGCTCATAGAGGGCGTAGCCTCATAGCCAATAAGAGAATTCAGAAGATGACCATATTCGCTATTGTCACTAATAATTGTGCTGCTATCCCATAGCTGCCTTGGCGATGGGAAGGTGTCAGTTTGTTCCAATAATAATGCGATATTAGCGGTTTGAGCTGCCACAAATGTGGTTGCAAAAAAGTATGTTGCTCGCTTGCTAACAAAGTGGGTGAGCAAAATATTAAGTAGAATCGCGATGCTAATACTTATACCCAGACCAATGATAGTGCCCAAGAGCAATAACGTACTATCACTATTACCTGATAACTCGGAAACAAAATAAACTAAAAAGTGCAGCGAATTGGGTAAGCCAATACCTATTATTAGCAGGGTGAGGCCTAGACTGAACCTATTCGACATGCGTGACGGCAAAAGGACAACAAGGCACATACCCAACCACGCAATAAAAAACAGTATTGATTTGAGATACTCAAATCCGGCACCTTCTGATAGTTGCGATACCAGTCCTAGCTGGGGGTAGGTAAATACAGCGAGCAATACCAGCAGCAACACCCGCCACACAACGGCAAGCGTAGATACACGCGGCAGCGCCAGCAATACACTAATGAGCATGAATATGGGCAAGGTGTCACGCAAGAAGAGAACGACGGTATTAATTAGCATCCAGCGTGCCCTCTTTGCTTTTAACTATTACCTTTCCTATTGCGCTATTAGGATGAAACTCACCAAAAAAAGGATACTCACCGGCTTTTAATGGGCCAATAAAGATGGTCCCTCGGCTTTTCGCAAATATCACTTTTTCTCTGTTCAAAGAAAAGCTATCTATTTCTTCGGGAGTATCATCGAAATTGACAAAGGTTAGCTTTACTTTTTGCCCTGCAGGCACAATCACTTCCTGAGGAAAGAATAAGTGCTCTTTAATTTCCACCACCACTTCAGGTAAGGCGAACGCAAGGGGCGTATAAAAAGCACAAAGGGCTGAAAAGCAGAATAAAGAAATCTTAGAGTATGTAGTCATTGGAAAATGCCACCCTAACTTCTAATCCCCCGAGCGAACTTTCATCTAAAGAGAGCTCAGCCCCGTGTAATACAACGATTTGTTCTACAATGGCTAGCCCCAAGCCGCTTCCCGAATGAGGCGAGCTGTTAGATGCTCTTTTGAACCGGTTTAGCACGACAGCGCGCTGGTCAGCAGGGATGCCTGGCCCAGAATCGCAGACGCTTAAAATAAGCTCGTCTTTCCGTCGTTCAATCTTAATAATTATTTGTGCACCGCTAGGAGAGTATTTACTCGCATTGCTCACTAAGTTCTGAAGCAAGGTGTAAAGGACAAATTGAGAACTTAGCAACCAAGCTTCTTCTCCTTCCAGTGCTATCTCTTGGTTTTTATTTTCAATAGCGCCGTATAGGTCACTAATCACCTCTTGCGCGACCACGTGCACATTTACAGGTTCTCGCTGTTCTGCAAACGTTTCTGGGCTGGTGCGAGTAAGCAAAAGGAATTGATTTACCGCGTGGATCATTCTATCAGTGTCTGCTTTGAGCGGAGCCAACACGTGGCCTTTTTCACCTAACTCGTTCGCTATATTGTGAATGTTTATTTTCATCACGCTGAGCGGAGTTCTAAGCTCATGCGCCGCGTTTGATGCGAATTGCTGCTCTCGTTCGAATGCTGAATTCAGTCGCGTGAACATGGTGTTTAACGTAGTAACAACAGGGCTAAGTTCACTGGGCTCACGGGATAACGCAATGGTAGAAAAATCATTACCCTGTCGGCTGGCAAGGAGTTTTGATAGGTGTTTTAACGGCGATAGTCCCCAAGTAATGCCAAAAAAGAGAATGAATGCAAGAATAGGCACACTAATTATAAAAGGGGTGATGGCGGCTACAGTTAGCGAGTCAGTTAAAGTGAAGCGACTACTTACGGGTTGAGCTACCATATACCAGCTATCATTATTCGGGTTAAACCGGGTATGTACCCGCCAGCGTGTACCCAGTGCGTTTACTTCAGAAAAACCCTCGGAGAAGCTGGTTAATGGCGTGCTTAGCGCGTCAGTAGATGAGCTGGCCAGCTTACCTTGTTTCCATACCTGGAAGAAAAGTGTCTGTTGCTGTGTGCGGGTGCCGCTATCTACGTAAGAGATTGCGCGGGATAGCTCAACTAACTCGTTATCTAACAAGGTATTCGATATACCCAGCGTTGCGCGGTAGCCTTTAAGTGCTGCACTAAATATCACTAAAACAAGCGCGCTGATCAGTGTAAGAATTAGAAAGCGGCGAATTGAAGACAATTCACTCCCCCGATTTTGAAATGCAATAACCGACGCCTCGAATAGTCTTAATAAACTCAGGAGGCATTTTTTTACGCAAATTACTCACGTGTACTTCTATTGTGTTGCTTGCCACTTCCTCTCCCCACTCATAAAGTTTATTTTCCAGCTGATCTTTACTCAGTATGCGCCCTGCGTTTTCAATAAGCGCTTTTAGTAGCATGAGTTCACGTCGAGGTAAGTGAACGTTTTGATTGTCGATAGTAAGCGTATGATGGGCAGTATCAAGGCTGACATTCTTAACACTAACAATGCTGTGAGATGCTGTGCTCAGACGACGCTCAAGTACTCTAATCCTAGCTAACAGTTCTTCTATTTCAAACGGTTTAGGTAAGTAGTCGTCGGCGCCTGCATCTAAGCCAGAGATTTTGTCTAGCGTTTTGTCCCGTGCAGTTAAGATCAACACAGGAAGCGTTGCGTTTTTCTTTCGAATAGATTTTAGTACGTCGAGGCCATCTGTGTCGGGTAAACCCAAGTCAAGAATGACAATGTCACTTTGGCCCGCTCGAAGCGTTGCAAGGGCATCTGCGCCTGAATAAACACAGTCTACCGTGAAGTTGGCATTCTTTAGTGAAAGGGCGAGGGCGCCAGACAACGGCCTATCGTCCTCTACAAGCAGTACACGCATAAAAAACTCATTGATAAAAAAACAAATCAAAACACTAAACGAGAGACCTTAAGAAAACCTTAAGTGCTTAGTGTTTTACTCTGACATCTCTTTTTCGAGCGCGCGTATTGCTATATCTTTGTATTTATCCCAACGCGCGTAATCTAGTTTATAAGGTATTGTTGGGTTGCCGAGCTTGTGAATTTTTCTACTTTCAGCATCGGCAAGCATTTCTGCTTTTCTGTGCCCTTCGAAGCTATCGAAGATACGTTCGAGTTCTCCATCGTCTAGAATCTTGATAAGACCTAATCTCAATCTATTCGCGAGGGCAGGGTTATCTGGGCTAACAAAAAAGTACTCATAGTTGGGGTATTTTAATAGGTGGAACTGCTCTAAAGAGACATGCTTATCTTTGTGGCGTTCTAAATCGCGGTGTACTTCGATAATATTGCGGGGAAAGGCGTCGACAAGGTTGCGAGAGACCATTGAATACATTGAGCCAAACCACGAACTCCAATCTTCTCCTTCAACTCTGTACCCATTAGCCGTTAAGACATCCATATCTGGCCAGTCAGTGCCTTGAACCATTGTAAGGTTTTTCAAGGTTCGGCCATCGGCATCTTCGGTGAGTTCGCTTTGCCGGGATGGGTTAATAACAAGCACTCTGAATCCAGCAAATCCTTTGAGTAAAGGAAGCTTAATAGGAATGAGCTTTTGTTCTCGAGTCTGGTTCGTTACGCTCCACAGTACGTCTGCTTCTCCCTTTAATAGGGATTGCATCTGACGACTTTGCGTCATGGGCTGAGGATGAGGGACAAGGGTTATATCGCCATATTCCTTTGTTGCCTTAAATACGGCATTGAGCACAGCTACGTGATAACTTCCATAATCATCATCGGCAAACGCACGTGTATATACTAACTCCTCAGCATTTACACTGGACAAAAGTAGCGTGTGTAGCATCATCATTGAAGCTACGAAGCGAGACATTTTCATTTGTTTTTATATTGGTTCCGAACACAACAGTTTGACGTTACCTTAAATCTGTTTCTGTGTCATCGGCAGATGATGGAATTTTATCCATATTTTTTGTGCTTAGGGGTTCGCATTTCCTTCAATTCCTGTATAATTCGCGCCCTGCCCAGTTACGCCCACCTTTGGGAAGGTGGAAGAATCAGCCGGCTCGAAGGGGTCATTGTGTTGATTTTAAGGTGATTTCTGGTGTTCAGAAATCAGTAACGACGATATTATTCGGGTGAATTTGAAAATGAAAACTTTTGTTGCTAAGCCAGAAACGGTTCAACGTGACTGGTATGTGGTAGACGCCACAGACAAAACTCTAGGCCGTTTGGCTTCTGAAATCGCACTACGCCTTCGTGGTAAGCACAAGCCAGAGTACACACCTCACGTGGACACTGGTGATTACATCGTAGTAATCAATGCTGAGAAAGTTGCGGTAACAGGCCGTAAAGCGCAAGACAAAATGTACTATGCGCACTCTGGTTACCCAGGTGGTCTTAAAGAGACAAACTTTGAAAAACTAATTGCTCACAAGCCAGAAATGGTTATTGAAAAAGCAGTTAAAGGCATGTTGCCAAAAGGCCCTCTAGGTCGCGCAATGTTCCGTAAAATGAAAGTTTACGCAGGTGCAGAGCACAAGCACACCGCACAGCAACCACAAGTTTTGGACATTTAAGGAGCTATTAACATGGCAGATACTCAATACTACGGCACAGGCCGCCGCAAAAGTTCTACTGCTCGTGTGTTCCTACGTCCAGGCACAGGTAGCATTAAAGTAAACCAACGCGCTCTTGACGAGTACTTTGGTCGTGAAACAGAGTGCATGGTTGTTCGTCAGCCACTTGAACTTGTTGAAATGACTGAAAAGTTTGACGTATACATCACTGTTAAAGGTGGTGGTTCTAACGGTCAAGCGGGTGCAATCCGTCACGGTCTTACTCGTGCTCTTATGGAGTATGATGAGGCACTACGTCCAGCACTTCGTAAAGCTGGCTTCGTTACTCGTGACGCACGTCGCGTTGAACGTAAGAAAGTTGGTCTACACAAAGCGCGTAAGCGTCCACAATTCTCAAAGCGTTAATTTTTACGTTTTTTGTATTTGCAAAAACCCGGCTTATGCCGGGTTTTTTTTGCTCTTTTTTCTATTACAAGTTGCCTGCGTCCCACATTCAGTAAAGTCTTCAAGCCTCTACAATTCATAACAAAGGTTTAATTTGCTGGTGTTATCTAACCAAATATTCTTCAAAACCTTGATTTTAGGCCTTTCCCTCACTAAACCTAAACACACCTTTTGAATTAATTTATCGCTTAAATATCAGTAAAACCTTGTGTTTATAAGGGCTTTTCTTTTATCATTTGCGGTCGAAAATTTTGAAAACTTTCGTGACCTCGTAAACCAGTAAATTTTTACTGTTACGTCGCTGTCATGACAAGCCATATGATGCATGACGCAAGCGTGATAAAACCAGTATAAGCTTGGGTTACACATCATAATTATCCAAACCTGGAGAAATGTGGATGAGCAATGTATCTGTAGATGCAACAGAGTCTGCACACAATGAAAACCAGCCAGAAAACAACACTCGTCGTCGGTTCTTGACCGTTGCCACGTCGGTAGTTGGTGGTGTAGGTGTCGTTGGTGCTGCTGTGCCTTTTATTGCGTCCTGGAATCCAAGCGCCAAAGCGAAAGCCGCCGGTGCTGACGTTGAAGTAGATATCAGCGGGATTGAGCCTGGACAGTTAGTACGTGTGATGTGGCGAAGCAAGCCTGTGTGGATTGTACGTCGTACGCCTGAAATTCTTGAAGAACTAGGCACGCACGAAGATAAGCTGAAAGATCCTAACTCTGAAGCTGAGCAGCAGCCTGCCTTTGCTCAAAACCGTTTCCGTTCAATGAAGGAAGAGTACCTTATCCTTGTTGGTATCTGTACTCACCTGGGTTGTTCTCCACAGCATCTTAAAGACGGTGCATTTGAAGAAGTGGTTGAAGGCGTTCCAGATGGATTCTTCTGCCCGTGCCACGGTTCGAAATTCGACATGGCTGGACGTGTATTCCAAAACGTTCCTGCACCGTTGAACCTGGTTGTACCGCCATATCAATTCGTTGATGACAATAACATCATCATCGGTTCAGAAGCGGAGGCCGTGTAATATGAATGCTTTCCTAGGTTGGATTGAAGAGCGCATCCCAATGATGCGCGTTGCGAATATGCACGCTCTTCAATATCCTGCTCCAAAGAACATGAACTTCTGGTATGTGTTCGGTTTTCTAGCAACTATTGTTTTGGTTAACCAGATTGTTACTGGTATTTGGTTGACCATGAACTTCGTTCCATCTTCAGAAGGCGCATTTGCTTCTGTTGAATACATCATGCGTGAGATCGACTACGGTTGGATCATCCGTTACATGCACAGTACTGGCGCATCGGCGTTCTTTATTGTGGTATATCTACACATGTTCCGTGGCATGATTTACGGCTCTTACCAGAAGCCTCGTGAGCTTCTATGGGTGTTTGGTATGTTTATTTACCTAGCGCTTATGGCAGAAGCTTTCATGGGTTACGTTCTACCTTGGGGACAAATGTCTTACTGGGGTGCGCAGGTAATCGTATCACTATTCGGTGCTATTCCTGTTGTTGGTCCTGACCTTGTTATCTGGCTACAAGGTGACTACGTTATCTCTGGCGCTACGCTTAACCGTTTCTTCGCACTTCACGTAATTGCGCTGCCTCTGGTTATCGTTATTCTTGTGTTCCTTCACATTATTGCACTTCACGAAGTGGGCTCTAACAACCCTGATGGTATCGCTATCAAGCACAAGAAAGGTTCACTACCTGAGTCTGAAAAGACGAAGTATGAAATTCATGAATACTACACAAGCAAGTACGACATTGCTGATGACGTATTGCCGTTCTTCCCACACATCGTACTTAAAGACCTTGTGGCGTTCTGTGTATTCTTAGCATTGTTCACTTACGTGCTGTTCTTTGCCCCTGAAATGGGCGGTAAATTCCTAGAGCACCCTAACTTTGAAATTGCTAACCCACTTAAAACACCAGAGCATATCTTCCCTGTTTGGTACTTCACACCGTTCTATGCAGTACTAAAAGCGGTTCCTGATAAGCTATTCGGTGTATTAGCGATGTTCGGTGCAATTGCTGCGCTATTTGCCCTGCCTTGGTTAGATCGTGGTCGTGTTAAGTCATGGCGCTATCGTTGTGGCCTACACAAAGTAAACCTTATCGTGTTTGCAATTGTGTTTATTTTCCTAGGTTACCTAGGTGGTACACCACAAGAAAACTGGAAAATCATTGCGTCGCAAGTTGCAACGGTAATGTACTTCGGTTTCTTCGTAGCACTGTTCTTGTACAGCAAAAACGAAAACACTAAACCTGTGCCAGAGAGGATTTCTAAATGAAAAAAATGATGTGCTTTTTAGCCTTCTTCCTACCTGGCGTAGCGCTTGCGGCAGGCGGGAACGTACACCTAGATAAAGCGCCTATCGATTTAACCGATAAGGCGTCTTTACAACGCGGTGCACAATTGTTCATGAACTACTGCTTAGGCTGTCACTCAATGAAGTATCAGCGCTATCAGCGTTCATTCCAAGACTTGGGTATTCCTGACGAACTAGGTCAAGAATACCTGCAGTTCACGGGTGAAAAAGTGTCTGACTACATTACTCGTGCAATGCCAGAAGAAGCCGCTGCTGGCTGGTTCGGTGCTGCTCCACCAGACCTAACGCTAGTGGCTCGTGTTCGTGGCGAAGACTGGATTTACACTTACCTGCGCTCTTTCTATGTTGACGAAAGCCGCCCATTTGGTGTGAACAACACAGTATTCCCAGAAGTAGGTATGCCACACGTACTTCAACCACTTCAAGGTACGCCAACACGTACTTATGAAGAGCAAATGGTTGATGGAGAGATGGTTAAGCGTTATGTAGGCATTAAGTCAGATGGTACTGGCGCAATGTCTCCTGACGAGTACGACCAAGCTGTTGCCGATATCGTGAACTTCCTAGAGTACACAGGTGAGCCTTCTAAACTTGAATCTCACAAAATCGGTAAGTGGGTACTTATCTTTATCGCAGTATTGTTTGTATTTGTTTACTTACTGAAGAAAGAATACTGGCGAGAAGTGCACTAATCGCACAGATTTATGTATAATATGAAAAGGGGGCTTCTCGCCCCCTTTTTTGGTATTTACTCGTGCTATCTGAAAATCCTAGTAAATAGGGTCTTCAGGTAGCACGAGTTAACGTAATAAGCTTACCGTTTGTAAGCGTAAACTTGTTTCTCGACGGAGGAAATTGAATGGCCGTAGCCGCGAATAAACGTTCTATTATGACGTTGTTCTCTGACACAATTGATATTTATAGCCACCAGGTGCGTATTGTGTTGGCAGAAAAAGGTGTGGGTGTTGAAATCAGCTACACAGATCCTAGCAACTTGTCTGAAGATCTGTTGGAGCTTAACCCTTACGGTACTGTTCCAACTCTAGTTGATCGCGAGCTTGTACTTTACAAGTCGCACATCATCATGGAATACCTTGATGAGCGTTTCCCTCATCCACCACTTATGCCGGTTTACCCAGTATCACGTGGTCAGAGCCGCCTTATGATGCACCGCATCGAGCAAGACTGGTACTCGCTTGCTGCCCGTATTTTCCGTGGCGAAGGTGATGTAGAAGCAGCACGTAATGAGCTGCGTGAAGCTTTGCTATCTCTTGCGCCTGTATTTGGTGAAATGCCTTACTTTATGAGCGAAGAGTTCAGCTTAGTTGATTGCTACCTTGCTCCGCTATTATGGCGTTTACCTGCACTAGGTATTGAACTAAACGGTGCTGGCAGCAAAGAAATTAACGCTTACATGAACCGTATTTTCTCTCGTAGTTCATTTAAAGCGTCTCTGACTGACCAAGAGCGCGAGATCCACAACCCGTTATGACATCTATGACGTCAAACCAGCCCTATTTGCTTAGGGCTTTTTATGAGTGGATTGTTGATAACGACTTAACGCCGTACATTGTGGTAGATGCAACCAACGAGTTGGTTGAAGTGCCGCAGGAATTCGTTAAAGACGGTCAGATCGTTTTAAACGTATCACCTAGTGCGTGTGTTAACTTTTCTCTCGATTTAGATGGCTTATCGTTTCAAGCACGCTTTTCTGGGCAACCTAGAAGATTAAGTATGCCTTGTGAAGCGGTAATGGCTATTTACGCAAGAGAAAATGGTGCAGGTACGGTATTCGCCACTGAAGAAGATGTGGCTCGTGCGCAGCAAGAGCGTCCAGAAACATCTGAAGATGTTTCTCAACCTAGCGGTCCGACGTCGCTGGAAGATGCTGATGCAAGCGACGTGAAAGACGCACCTGTTCCACCTAAAAAGGGTAAACCTACCCTTAAAGTTATTAAGTAGCTTATTAAGTAACTTATTAAATAGCTTATCAAATAACGTATTAGCCTGGTTTTGTGAAGTTTATCTACTCAGCAAAGCCAGCGCTTATCTTTCTTATTCCCGTTAAGTTTTATCTCCGTTTCCCCTTCGCACAAAAGTAAAAACACCCCATTACCTGAGTAATAGGGCGCTTTCACGTGTACTGTGTTTGACCATTTAACGGGTTCGGGTTATCACCACGCGGCTCGTTGGGAAATCAAAGCGATGGGCCTCGGTTAGTACCGATGTAGACAGGCCCTCACGGCTTGGATCGTCAGCGTTTGCACTAGTGACTACACCTTGGTGAAGTCTTACTGCATCGGCAAGATCATCCCTCACCACATCATAGCCCGCAGCTTCTCCGCCGCCACCCGCTGCACTAGCGGCAGGGCCTGGCATAGTAGCAGCTGTTTCTGTGTTTGCTTCTGTACCCGCATCCCAAGTCACTGTCATGAACGTTTTTATATCACCAACCGCCATGTTGCTTACATTCGCAGCGTTTAAGCCGGTGAATGCGTCGTTGGTGTTGACCAGCATTATCGTTACCGTAAGGCGAAGGTCGTCAGCATCGAGTTCTGGAACCACAAGAGTTAGTTCTGCGCCCATTGAGCGAGGACCCAGTATGCCCCCAGAGTTTTGGGCATCCAAAAAGTCCGTGGAGTCCATGGCTTCAGTAATGACCATAGACGGGTCACCGCCTTCAGCCATTATTTCAATGCCCATGCTGGCTGGCTCGCCTTCATTAAATGAATGGAAGCCTGACTCATGCAATATGACGGCGGCAGGTGCAAAGGGCTGAGAGTAGGTTAAATTGGTAATTTGTACGGTATAAACCGCTGAATTACCATTAATACCGTCTTGTCCGTCCGAACCGTCCTGGCCATCCGTACCATCTTGTCCGTCAGTACCTGCTTCCCCCTGCGGACCCGCTGGTCCTTGAGGGCCTGTATCACCATCGTCGCCGCAGGCAGCAAGAAGCGCTGAAAGCATCAATAATGTACTGAGTTTAATTATTGGATTATTCATCGTATTGGCTCCTTAAGATGCAGGAACAGTAATAACTACACGTGCTACTGGGTTCAACCAACGGTGTACGGTAGAGTCCAGATCACTGGCACCAGCGGCGCTATCAGTATCACCAAGCGCATTGCGGTGGATGTGTACTGGGCCATCTTCACCATCTTCAATTTCGCCATTAACGATTTGTGCACCCACACCCGTGCCACCTGTACCCAAATCAACAATACGAGTGGGAGCGCCGCCACCGGCAACACCCGGTACGCCATATCCACCCAGCGCGTTTCCGGTCCCAGCTTCAACAACATCTGTACGGGCACTATTTAATTCATCGTTAAGCTCAGTACCGGCGTCGTATGCATTAAGGTAATAAGTGTAGGTACCCGGCTCGGTTGGAATTTCAATACTGTCCATACCAACAAAAGCGTCGTTAGTAGGTATTAGCATGGAAAGTAGCGAAAGATATGGCTTGTCCATAGTATCGAAGGGATAGCTTAACGTAGCTTTCGGCGCGAGAAGTCCGCCAAAACGGTGCCACGTATTTGAACCATTGTCGGTATCAACAGGGCCGAGTAACGCTTCAAAGTTTGCGCCGCTTGAATCAGCATTTTGTTCGTCGTCAATAACACCAGCTTCAGCTAACCACGCTAAAGCTGACGACGCAGGTTGCCCAACTTCAAAGGCATCGACGGTGTCATCGTGAGCTATGACTAAACGCGGCGTAAAACTCTGCGCCTGAGTAAGGTTGGTAATTTCAATGTCTAAAGTGACAGCTTGGCTTACTGATACTGCTGCTAGCGACAAAAGCGTTGCGCTAGCAAGTTTAGTGAATTTCATTTTATTGTCCTTATTTATGGCTTAAATCGCATAAAAATTTAGGGCAGTAAAATGTCCAATTCATCACAGAACTTTCACAAATTGCACACAGATTCGTCTCAATAAATAACAGTGCTGTTATAAATTCTGAATTTATATTTTTTATAAAAAAATTGTAATCACTGTGAAAGAAAACCACGAACGCACTGGTCTTGTTTTTTATTGGCGAATTAGGAGCGAGATATGATCCTTATCATCTACAGTGGAAATAAGTTTCAACAGAACATATCGCAATGCTTAAGTAAGCATAGCTTTCTTTACGACGCAGTCTCTAATTTTCAATCCGCAGAGTCGTTGCTTAAGGCGCAGCATTATTCGCTCGTTATTGTTGAGTCGCATGGAAACATTATCTGTCTTAATCGTATAAAAGGCCTTGTTGATACGAACCCAGAAAGTTGGGTGATGGCAGTGGAAAGTGACGCGATGACAGACGATGTGGCCGACGAAGAGGTAGATGAAGCAAACTACTATGAAGTAGGCGTAGATGATTATCTATCAGGGCCATTTGATGCACGCATGTTTACTGCCCGTATTCGCTCCCATATGCGCAGAAGTATGCCTAGCCAAGCACATTTAAGACCATCTCAAGGTAGTGAAGAGCGCATCGAAATAGGACCCCTTAAAATCGACCAGCGTTTTCATAGCGTAACCCTAAACGGCCAAGTGCTGACGTTAACGGCTAGGGAGTTTGCGCTACTGGATTATTTTTGTCGTCATCCAAACCAAGTTTTTTCTCGCAATCAATTGCTCAGTGAGGTGTGGGGCTATAACCACGAAGGCTACGAGCACACGGTGAATACCCATATAAATCGTTTACGCACTAAGCTTGATAAAATCAACAGTATTGAAAATGGTGGACAGCTAGTAGAAACCGTCTGGGGTGTGGGTTACAAGCTGAACGTCAATGGATATATAGCGAAAGCGCTTATTGCATGAGTGTTGTTTAGCTCACCCATGCCCTATCAGGCATGAGAGTTCAAAATTAACTTAAATTAGAAACAGCGTCGCAGTACCTAAGAAAGCAAAAATACCCACTACATCGGTTATCGTAGTTAAGATAACACTGCCAGCTAGGGCAGGGTCTATCTTAAGACGCTTCATGATCATAGGTAAGGTTGCACCCGCTAAAGCAGCCGCAATCATGTTTACCATCATGGCAAAGGCAATAATTACGCCCAGCATGTAATCTTGTTTCCATAACGCGATGACAGAGGCAATAAGCACCGCCCAAATAGCACCGTTTAAAAAGCCGATGGATATTTCTTTACTGATAAGCCATCGTGAGTTACTTGCGTTAACATGGCCTAGTGCCATACCACGGATAACTAGCGTTAGCGTCTGATTACCCGCTACACCGCCCATACTAGGGACAATGGTATTTAGAATAGCTAACACAGCCAGTTGGCTCAGCGTTGCTTCAAATAGATCACTCACCATCGCAGCCATTAGCGCCGTCACTAAGTTTACTGCCAGCCACACCGAGCGTCGTTTGGTACTTTGCATAACGGGTGCAAAGGTATCTTCGTCGTCATCAAGACCCGCCATACTCATCATCGAGTGTTCCGCGTCTTCACGAATAATATCAACCACGTCATCAATGGTAATTCGGCCCACTAAGCGATGGTTTTCATCTACAACAGGTGCTGAAAGCCAATTGTATCGCTCGAACAGGCTTGCCACTTCATCGTCTGGCATATTCACAGGAATCGCTTCAGATTCCTCGTCCATAACGTCAGACACTTTATCGTCGGTATCTGCGGTGAGTAAACGGGTAACCGGAACAATACCAACAAGGTTGTCAGTTCGGTTTACCACGTAAAACGTATCCGTATTCTCAGGTAGCTCGCCTTTTAAGCGGATATAGCGCAGAACCACGTCAATGGTCACATCGGGACGTAATGTGATGGTGTCGGTGTTCATGATGAAACCAGCGGTTTCTTCACCGTAAGACAGCGCTTGCTCTGCGCGCACGCGATCTTGTGCATCCATCGAGTCTAGAATGTCGGCCAATACTGGCTCGGGAAGGCTGCTTAGCGTCTCTGCTAAGTCATCGGTATCCATCTCTTCAAGTGCGTCAACCACATTAGCGGGAAGCATTTTTGTAATGATACCGTTTCGAACATCGTCAGACAGTTCTTCTAAAATGTCGCCGTGAAAGTCACCATCAATGAGCTCCCATAATTCGTCACGGGTTCTGCTAGGGCTAGATTCAAGAATGTGGGCGACGTCTGAAGGCGGTAATTCAAGCAGAAGCTTACGTACAGATACGAATTGACCGTTGGTCAACGCAGCGTTGAGTGCGCGTAACTGAGTTTGTACGTATTTAGAAACAAGCGCTTCTGCCATAAGGCGTTATTCCTACAAGCTAAAAGATGAACAATGCAGGCCATAGAGCCTAAGTGGGCGTAGAATATCGCAATTATGATGAGTCTGTCATGATAATTGCGTAGGTTTTGCGCGGGATTTTAAGATAACTGCGCTAAGTGTTGATTAATTGGTCAATGGATTGGGCAAGTAAGACTATTCGTCTTCGTTAAATCTGCCCTCAATAAGCTCTTCAATAGCTGCAAGTGCATCAACAGCATCACTGCCGTCCACAATCACGTCTACCTGTTCACCTTGATGGCTTTCAAGCATCATTAATCCCAATACACTGCTTGCGTCTGCTTCTTTATCGCCTTTTTTTAAGATGATTTTAGCGTCGAATTGATTAGCCAGTTTAACCAGTTGGGTCGCCGCTCTTGCATGCAACCCTAACTTATTGACGATAGTTAGCGTTTTTTGAATAGTCATTACTGATTCAGCTCTCTATGGCGAATTTGTACATCAGGGTGTATTTCACTGAAGGTTTTCGACAGGGTCTGTGCGATATAAACCGAACGGTGTTGGCCACCAGTACAGCCAATCGCTACGGTTACGTAACTTCTGTTATTGCGCTCTAAATGAGGCAGCCATGTCGTTATTAAATTCTGAATTTGCCAAATGAACTTGGTCACTACAGGCTGCGACCCCAAAAATACTTCTACTGGCGCGTCTAATCCGGTCAGATGTTTAAGGTCCGGCTCCCAGTGGGGGTTAGGTAAAAAGCGGGCATCAAAAACGTAATCCGCATCTTTAGGAATACCGTGCTTAAAGCCAAACGACTCGAACACAAGCACAAGGCGTGAGCTTTTCTTACCCAAGATACGCTCTCGAATTAACTCTGCCAGTTGGTGAATGGTAAGCTTATCAGTGTCTAAATATAAATCTGCGCGTTCAGCAATAGGAGCAAGTAGGGCTGACTCGGCTTTAATGGCTTCTGAAAGCGATTTATTAAGCTTGGCGAGAGGGTGAAGACGACGTGTTTCGCTAAAACGCTTAACCAGTACATCATCGCTCGCGTCAATGTAAACAATGGTCATCGACCACGAAGAAGGCAGGTAGTCTAGAATTTCTACCAAATCGTCAGGATTTTTAGGTAAGTTTCTCACATCGATACTTACCGCAACCTGATCGTACTCGTCAACAACTGTATGGGTTAAGGTGGGAAGTAAGTTTACCGGGATATTATCAACACAGTAATAACCTAAATCTTCCAATGCGCGAAGTGCGACAGACTTACCAGACCCCGAACGACCACTGATTATTATCAGCTTCACCTACTTTCTCCCTAATACTCTGGTTTTATCACATACGCGTTGTTGAATTAGGCGCCTACTAAACGGTTAATAGGCGCTTAATGTTTAACTTAATGCAGATAGAATATCGTCGCTTGTCGTTGCGCGACGTATTGCTTTAATCGTTTCTTTGTCGCTTAGTTTACCAGCCACGGTGGCCAGCGTTTGAAGGTGTCCTTCGGTCTGTTCCTCGGGAACGAGTAGCGCAAAAAAGATGTCTACGGGTTTCTCGTCAAGGGCGTCAAAGTCGATTGCTGGCGTGCTGGTTACAACAATGGCAATCACTTTCTCAAGGCCCGGCAGGCGCCCGTGGGGCAGGGCGATACCATTGCCAATGCCTGTACTACCCATACGCTCTCGAGCCATCAAACTGTTAAGTACCGTTGCCTGATCAATGTTCTCGTTTTGCTTGGCAGCGATATCAGCGATGATCTCAAGAATTCGCTTTTTACTATTACACTGAACCGCACACTCGGTGCGGTCCAGACTTACGATGGCTTGTATATCCATGCTTAATTAACTACTAATGTTTTTTCAGTTTTTCCTTATGCTTGATTACCTGCCGGTCGAGTTTATCAACCATGCTGTCAATCGCCGCATACATGTCGGTATTTTCTGAGGATGCGAATACTTCAGCGCCACTTAAATGAACGGTCGCTTCGGCTTTTTGATTTAATTTTTCAACGTTCAGGATGACATGCACATTAGAAATGTGATCAAAGTGACGTTCAAGTTTGCTGAACTTCGTATCGACATAATTACGCAAAGAGTCGGTGATTTCGACATGATGACCAGTAAGGTTGATTTGCATATTTCGTCTTCCTTATATTATTAAGCCCGATTAAATAAGGCTTTTGCGTTGGTTCGACGGCGGGATCGACAACGATTCCCGGTACTTTGCTATTGTTCGCCGGGCAACTTTAATGCCTTGTTCGGCCAACAATGAAGCAATCTTGCTATCACTTAGCGGCTTGCTAGGCTTTTCAGCGGCCACTAATTTCTTGATCAATGCACGAATCGCTGTAGATGAACATTCACCACCAGACTCTGTTGCAACGTGGCTTGAGAAGAAATACTTCAATTCGAAGATTCCACGTGGCGTATGCATGTACTTTTGCGTTGTCACTCGCGAAATAGTGGATTCGTGCATATCTACCATTTCTGCGACATCATTTAGCACCATTGGTTTCATCATTTCCGGGCCGTGCTCAAAAAAGCCCATTTGCTGCTGCACAATGCAGTTTGCAACCTTCATTAAGGTTTCGTTACGAGATTCAAGGCTCTTTATGAACCACTTAGCCTCTTGCATGTGTGAGCGGATGAATTGTGAATCGCTACTATTCTTGGCACGGCGACTCATTGCTGCGTATTGTTGATTTACGCTTAACTTAGGCAGACTGTCGGGGTTCAGCTCAACCACCCAACGGCCATTTTTCTTGGTTACTGAGACATCAGGAATAACGTACTCAGGCTCTTTAGTAACTAAAGCACTACCTGGGCGAGGATTCAAGGTTTGCAGTAAACGCATTGCCTCGCGTAGCTGATCTTCTTTCAATCGGCTTTTACGCATAAGCGTACGATAGTCTTTGCTGCTCAGTAAGTCAGAGTACTCTTCAATCAGTTGCTTTGCTTCAGCAAGCCACGGTGTGTCTTCTGAAAATTGGCGCAATTGCACCATCAAACATTCTTGTGGAGAGCGTGAGCCAGAACCAATAGGGTCGAACATCTGAATGCGCTTTAGCACACATTCTATTTCGTCCATTTCAATTGGCTCTTCCATATCATCATCGTTGACCGCTTCTAAAATATCATCAAGGGTAACGGTTAAATAACCTGACTCGTCAATAGAGTCGATGATTGCTGTAGCGATTGCGCGATCGGTATCCGAGAAATGGGTAAGGCGCATTTGCCAAAGAAGGTGCTCTTGAATATCTTCAGTAGTCTCACCTTGGAAGATTTGCTCGTCGTCATTGGATGGACCCGGAGCAGGCGAAGATGAAGCAGAGTAGTATTCGTCCCATGTGCTGTCGATTGGCAGCTCATCGGGAAGATCGTTTTTCTCAAGTGCATCGCCGGCTTCTAGTGTGTCACTAGATGCAGAAGCAGTGGCCTCAGAGCCGCTGTCATCGTTGTCGATATTGTTCTTTTCTAGTTGCGGCTCGTCATTACCTTCTTCAACTTCTAATAGCGGATTAGAATCGAGCGCTTCTTGGATCTCTTGTTGAAGATCAAGTGTAGAAAGCTGCAGCAGTTTAATGGCCTGCTGAAGCTGTGGTGTCATGGTAAGTTGTTGGCTAAATTTTAGCTGTAAAGATGGTTTCATCTACGTCTTATTTAAATGCTCTAAATTGAATATACCAGAGCGAAACTGAAAAATGACAATTCGGTTACATTAACTATAGCCTGAATTGTTCGCCTAGGTATACATCCCTTACTTTTTGATTACTTAAAACCTGTTCCGCCGTTCCTTGCGCAATAAGCTCGCCATGACTCACAATGTACGCCTTTTCACAAACATCCAATGTCTCTCGTACGTTATGGTCCGTGATAAGGATTCCAATCCCCCTATCGCGAAGATGTTGTATTATCTTCTTTATATCATTAACTGATATTGGATCAACACCAGCAAATGGTTCATCTAACAAAATAAATTGCGGTTTTGCTGCCAGAGCGCGGGCAATCTCAACGCGACGGCGTTCGCCCCCTGACAAACTCATCCCCGTACTATTACGTATATGGTTAATATTAAATTCATCAAGTAGCGCATCAGCTTCTTCTTCTTGCTGTTGTGAATTTAAATCTTTACGGGTTTGCAAAATGGCCATGATATTTTCATGTACCGTGAGCTTTCTGAAAATAGAGGCTTCCTGCGGTAGGTAGCCTATTCCGCGGCGTGCACGCTCGTGCATGGGCTGATGAGTTAGCTCATTGTCGTCAATTTCAATCTTGCCTTTATCCAAATTCACTAAACCAACAATCATGTAGAATGTGGTGGTCTTACCAGCGCCATTTGGGCCAAGAAGACCGACAATTTGACCCGTTGAGACAGACAGGCTTACATCTCGTACAACCTGTCTTGACTTGTAAGCCTTAGCAAGATTTTTAGCGCTCAAAGTTGCCATTGCTATTCATTGCCCTCGTTGTCTTTTTTGTCTTTCTTAGACGAAGTTTTGCGAATGGTCTCAGGTGTGAATACTGTGGTCACTCGACCCTCACCATCCTTACCTGCGCCGCCAGTCGCTAGCAATTGCTCGGTAATCATATCGAACGTGATGTTGTCACCCTGTACTTTACTGGTGTCTTGTTTCAACTCTGCGTTTCCAGCAAGAGAAATCGTTCGGTTCACCACTTCATAGCGTATTTCATTAGCTTTTGCCGAAACTGGCGTGCCGTCTTCCAATTGCTGGGAATAGCTTGCAGGCTTTCCTCTAGCAATAAATATTTCACGACCACCACCGTCAGTGGCAATTACTTCCACTTCGTCAGCTTCAATAACCAAAGAGCCTTGAGTTATGAGTACGTCGTCTTTGTACAACGCGGTTTTATTTTTACCGTCGATAAACTGGGTGTTCGAGCCTATTTTTATGGGCTGCGAAAAATCATCTTCACTGGCGTGTACCGCACCGCTAGCGATGGCAAGCAATAAACTAGTTGCTAGGGGAATAAGTGGTTTGTACATGATCTAAAAGCTCGTATTCTTGTGTGCGTAAATTCGCGTTAAACCCATTACTTAAAATGACATATTGGGTGCCCAGTATTTCAACGGGTTGGTCAGATGTCATTTGCTTGGTTTCTAAATTAATTTGAATGTACTCGGTCGATATACTTCTGACAAAGTCATCGCCAGTTTGGTTCTCAATATTAACTTGGTTTTCCAGCTGGATTAGCTCGTTATTGTATAGTGTACCTTCATCAGCGGTTACCACCCATGGTGATGACGCGTTTTCTGTATAAAGGGTGTATTTAGGTTGCTGAAACAATACAAAGCCAAGCTGGTCGTAATGCTCCATCGACTCTGCAAATACTTTGTGATTTAACTCACCGTCTTGATTGTACAGCGTAGTGGTTAGATTTTTTGCTTTGTAGGCGGGCTTTAGCGCATCGTTTTCACGATTCCCCTGCGTTTCAGGCTGCTCTTCCATCCACGTAGGGATGTACATCAGCATCGCCAGAATAAATAGCGCCGATATACTTAATCCTAAGCGATTAAAGCCAAACAGGCTCATACACTAGCTCCAAAAATCTCATTTGTTACCCCTTTGGCCTGCAAAATGGTATCCGATATTTCTCGGACCGCGCCAAACCCACCGGGAAGGGTCGTAATCCAGTTTGCTTGTTTTGCTACGTAAGGATGGGCATCGGCAACCGCAATTTTAACCGCAACGTGCTTGTACATACCCGTATCTGGCATGTCATCACCTACCGCAGCCACTTCGTCAGTGTTTAACTCAAGGCGTTTCATCAGGTCACTAAGCGCGTCTGCTTTATTCTCTTCGCCTTGAATTATATGTGCAACATTCAGTGCCTTCATTCTATTTTCAACAATGGCAGAGCGACGTCCAGTAATAACCGCGACATTCACTCCATTGCTCACTAGCGCTTTTACACCATATCCATCACGGGTATGGAATGCTTTAAGTTCTTCACCGTCGTTACCTAAATAAATTCGGCCATCTGAGAACACACCATCAACGTCGCATACCAGCAACTTTATCTTGGCTAGTTTAGCGAAAAGCGAGTCATTTATTTCCGTGTACAAGGTGGTTGTCATTTAAAGCACTCCTGCTTTTAGTAGCATATGCATGTTAAATGCCCCAACAGGTTTGCGCTTATCGTCAGTAACCATTAACGCACTAATTTTATGGGTTTCCATCAAATTCAGGGCTTCTACAGCCAGCTGACCTGCGGTGGTAGTCTTGCCGCCTTTAGTCATTACTTCTTTCACTGTCGCACTGTGTACGTCTACGCGGGCATCGAGAATTCGTCGTAGGTCGCCATCCGTAAAGACGCCTGTCAGCGTACCGTCTGCCGCTATCACGCCTGTCATACCCAACCCCTTTTTAGATATTTCCAGCAGTGCGTCAGCAACAGAAGCACTGGCATGGACAAGGGGGATATCACTGCCGCTTTGCATGATATCGCTAACTTTAAGCAGAAGTTTTCTGCCTAAACTGCCGCCTGGGTGCGAAAGCGCAAAGTCATCTGAGGTGAAACCTTTTTGGTCTAGTAGTGCTACCGCAAGCGCATCACCCATAACCAGTGTGGCGGTTGTGCTTGACGTAGGAGCAAGGCCTAGCGAACACGCTTCTTTTTCAACGCTGATATCAAGTACGACATCTGCGTGTTGTCCTAATGAGCTGGAAGCACTGTTGGTCATGGCGACCACCTGTATGCCTAAGCGTTTAACTACGGGCAATAAATTAACGAGTTCGTTAGTCTCGCCAGAATTAGAGATGGCGAGTAAGACATCGCCTTTGCTTAGCATGCCCAAGTCGCCATGGTTGGCTTCACCAGGGTGCATGAAAAACGCAGGAGTACCTGTACTGGCAAGCGTAGCGGCAATTTTATTGCCGATATGCCCAGACTTTCCCATACCACTCACGACAACTTTACCCTTGCAGGCAAAGAGAATATTACAGGCAGCGATAAATTCATTGTTTAAGCGTTCTGCCAGATTAGCAATAGCCTGCGTTTCAATTTCAATAACGCGCTTCGCTGAGTCGATATAGTTCATCTGAGTTTGTGTATTCATGATTATCCGAATAGCCAGAATTGATAGCCGATAAAGCAAGCCAGAAGTATGAATCCATTAGTTCTTGATATTGTACGTTTGCCGATTAAATCGAAGCTGAACAAGAACAATAATAAGGTTAAACCAAGCATTACGTACATATCTCGGTTATAAACGTCAGGGTCCAGGATACCAGGCGCGATTAAGCCGGGCACGCCAAGTACGGCAAGTAGGTTGAAGATATTTGAGCCGATGATATTACCCAGTGCTAAATCGTCTTCACCTTTCAGTACACCCGCAACACTTGCTGCTAGCTCAGGTAGACTTGTACCAAACGCGATAATCGTTAGTCCGATAACCAAATCCGAAATGCCCATGTATCTGGCAATTTCTACTGCCGAGTTCACCAAAAAGTGAGCACTTAATGGAAGTATTACAAGGCCTACACCAATCCAAATGAGGGCTGACGTATTTGAAACGCCTTTGGGGATTTCATCTGCGGTTTCCGCAACCAGAGGGTCTTCTTTATCTACCTGTAGCGACAGCCACGCCATCATTGCCAGTACGAAAATGAACAGGCCTAGTAGGATAATGCCTTCATAAGACTTAAGTTCACCGTCAAACATAAAGCCAATGGCAATCAATGAGATGATAAGGAGTGCTGGAAGTTCGCGCTTTAACGTTGTTGATGAAACAAGCAATGGTTTCACTAGCGCGGTTATACCTAAAACTAGCGCGATGTTCGTGATGTTAGAACCTAGCGCGTTACCCACGGCGGTGTTCATATTGCCATTTGCGGAGGCTATGGCGGAAACCACAATTTCAGGTGCCGAAGATCCCATAGCGACAATCGTTAGTCCGATCATCATTGGAGAAATGCCGATGTTTTTTGCTAATGCTGAGGCGCCATATACAAACCGGTCAGCGCTCCAACTCAGTACAATCAGCCCAACAAGAAAAATGACAATGTTTAAAAGCACAACAACCTGTAATAGAAAGTATTTCGCTAGATTGTCGCAAAAAGAGTGCCATTTGCCTATGCTCGCAGCGTTTTATTTTCGCCAAATACTGTCAATTGATGTAAATTTCCGCTGAATACGCAAATTAGGTCGCACTTACACACACAAGACTTCATATTCAGTTTCAGTTAAGAAAGAACAAAATAGGATGGTATTAGGATTGAATTGGGAAGCTTGCCAGACCTTCCCGAAGGGCGAGTTTATAATGTCCGTACTCTTTGCTGTGTCACCTTGATGTAGAACCACTATACCTGCGGTAACACGCCGCGATTACGAACATTTTAAACCTCGCTGCGTGGGTAATAATCTATACGGACTGGTATATAATTCGTCTTAATCGAACATAACTTGTAACTTTTTGACTTTGGCGAGGGGCTTGAAAAAGCGTACAATGCCCTTAAATTACACCGCCCAGACAAGGTGCTCTATGCAGTGTCTGGCGCTAGAAATTCAAAAAAGTACACTGGAGAGTAAACTTTTTTGATTTTATGTGACCATAAAGTAAACTGTGCAGTAAACCTTAAGAGTGGATCAAGTGAAGGCACAGAAATTGAATACTCACTTACTCTTATAACCTTAAAATTTTCTAAGTGGATTGAACGCGTTATTTTATAAGGTCTCAATCCAACGTCAGGGGTCGACATTTAAGTAACTATGGATCATTTAGTTGAAGTAGATAACCTTACCTTTAAGCGCGCCGATCGCATCATTTATGATGGGATATCGCTAAAGGTACCCAAAGGCAAAATTACTGCGGTAATGGGGCCAAGTGGTATAGGTAAAACCACGCTGCTACGCCTTATTGGCGGGCAGTTAACGCCAGATGAAGGTGACGTTAGATTCGACGGCGATTCGATTGTTTCTATGTCGAGAAAAACGCTATATGAGACACGGCGTAGAATGAGCATGCTTTTTCAAAGTGGTGCGCTTTTTACCGATATGAGTGTGTTCGATAACGTGGCGTTTCCCCTTCGCGAACATACAAAACTTTCTGAAGACGTTATTGCGACAATTGTCGCTTTAAAGCTACAGGCAGTAGGATTGCGCGGTGCAGCTCAATTAATGCCTAGTGAATTGTCTGGTGGTATGGCGCGCAGGGCTGCTTTGGCAAGGGCAATTGCACTAGATCCAGATTTGATCATGTACGACGAACCCTTTGCCGGACAAGATCCTATATCAATGGGTGTGCTGGTTAAGCTTATTCGTGAATTAAACGACGCACTAGGCCTTACCAGCATAGTGGTGACTCACGATGTCACTGAAGTACTGACCATTGCTGATTATATTTATATCTTAGCTGACAAGCGGGTTATCGGTGAAGGAACGGCGCAGCAAATCAAAGAAAGTGACTCTGAGTTAGTCCAGCAGTTCTTGAAAGGAAAAGCAGATGGTCCGGTACCATTTCATTATCCTGCACCTGATTTGAAAGCAAGCTTCTTGGGGGCAGATAAATGAAGTTCTTCCAATCAATAGGCGCTAAAACGATAGGGAAGGTCACTGCGGTTGGTCGAGCAGCTCTTATGTTATTCGGAGCGTTAATCGCTGTTCCTAGGCTTAAAAATGTACCGCTGGTGATTAAGCAATTGTATGTAGTGGGCGTTCAGTCGCTGCTAATTATTATGGTGTCGGGGTTATTCATCGGCATGGTAATGGCGCTACAAGGCTACACCATTTTGGTTGATTATGGCGCAGAAGGTAGCTTAGGCCCCATGGTCGCACTTTCATTGTTAAGAGAGCTTGGTCCCGTTGTTACCGCATTGCTTTTTGCTGGGCGAGCTGGCTCAGCCTTAACAGCTGAAATAGGCTTAATGAAAGCCACGGAACAGCTGAGTAGTTTAGAGATGATGGCGGTAGACCCGCTACGACGTATCGTCGCACCGCGTTTTTGGGCGGGAATGTTAGCGATGCCTATGCTTGCCATTATCTTCAGTGCCATTGGTATTTTAGGCGGCCACTTAGTGGGTGTTGATTGGTTAGGCGTTGATGCAGGCAGCTACTGGTCAATTATGCAATCGACAGTAGATTGGAACCAGGATGTCATAAACGGCGTAATAAAAAGCCTCGTGTTTGCCTTGGTTGTAACGTGGATTGCCATATTTAAAGGTTACGATTCTATTCCAACATCGGAAGGGATCAGCAAAGCGACTACCGAAACGGTGGTCTATTCATCATTAGCAGTATTAGGGCTGGACTTCGTGCTAACTGCCCTTATGTTTGGTATCGAGTAGGGGATTGGAATGAGTAAGTATAAAACGGAAGTAATGGTTGGTGTGTTTGTCATGCTTACTATCGGTGCGTTGTTGTTATTGGCACTGAAAGTAGCAAACCAAACGGTAGCCACCGAAGGCGATACCTACACGTTATACGCAAAATTCGACAATATTGGCGGCTTAAAGCCGAGATCGGCAGTAAAGGTTGGTGGGGTGACGGTTGGCCGTGTGTCATCGATTACGCTAGACCAAGAAGATTTTACGCCAGTAGTTGAGCTGTCAATTTTAAATGAATACAACGGCTTTCCAGAAACCAGCTCTGTGTCTATTTTGACCTCGGGTTTGCTAGGCGAACAGTATGTTGGCTTCCAACCTGGCTTCTCTTTCGACGGTGTCGCTAATTTACAGAATGGCGATTACCTTCAGGATACTAAGTCAGCTTTGGTTCTTGAAGACCTCATTGGTCAGTTCTTATTTAATCGCGGAAGCGACGAAGACTAATCGCAGTATTACGGCCAGACGTATATTACCAGGTCGTTAAATTATTCCAGCGGCGTGATGAAACTTATTGGATTGCCATCAGGTCTGCTAAATAGAGCTTTAAGTTAGGAGAGTAATTTTGAAAAAGTTTATGGTAGCACTTGGCATCTTCATGATGTCTGTAGCGGGCATAGCGAATGCACAAGAAGTTAATGAACAAAATCCGTATGAATTGGTTCAAGACGTAGCAAACCGCACGTTTGAGCGCATCAAAGCGAACCAAGCAGCGATCAAAGCTGATCCTGAAATGCTACGCACTATTATGGAAGAAGAATTAG
Organism: Alteromonas sp. G4i13; assembly: GCF_054960505.1. Taxonomy (NCBI): domain Bacteria; kingdom Pseudomonadati; phylum Pseudomonadota; class Gammaproteobacteria; order Alteromonadales; family Alteromonadaceae; genus Alteromonas; species Alteromonas sp. G4i13. The sequence goes on from NZ_JBHNYX010000027.1 coordinate 48,490, forward strand.
TACCTCATATCGACTACAAATTCGCTGCTTTTATGGTACTAGGTAAACACTTTAAGTCAGTACCTCAAGAGAAGATGGGCGAGTACATCAGCGTATTTCGTCAATATTTGGTAACAACCTACGCTGTGGCAATGGGCTACTACGACAACCAAGAAGTCATCTTTGAGCCTGAATCATCTTTTGATGATAAAAAATCAGTAACAGTGCGCGCAGTGGTTCAAGATCCAAACCGCCCTGAAATCAAAATTGCTTTTAAAGTTCGTAAAGACAGTAAAACGAACGACTGGAAAGCCTACGATATGGTTGCTGAAGGCATCAGCATGCTAAACAGCAAGCGTAGCGAATTTGAATCAATCCTTCGTCAAGACGGTATCGATGCAGTTATCGCACTAATGCGCGACAAAATTGGTAAGCCAGTTGAGCTTAAGCAAGGCGAGCCAATCGAAATCGAAGGAGAGGCTGAGTGAGCCTATTCGAGGTAAACGACAAAGGCAATGTAGTGGTTCGCGGTCATCTTGACCGTGAAACGCTGTCGAAGAATTTCTGGGATAGTTTGAACGGAAATGAGCGTAGTACCTTGATTAACAATAAAAGATGTCTTGTTGATTTGAGTGATGTTGAGCGCGCAGACAGTGCAGGATTGGCTTGGCTTATTAATGCCGTTAGGGATGCAAAGCAAAATGGTGTTAGCATGAGCCTATCTAAAATGCCTGAGAAGCTACGTAAGCTTGCTAAAATAAGCAACGCAGATAGCTTTTTACCCGTAGAATAAACACCCGTTAGCGAATTAAGAAGTAAGTTATGGAATTGTCTGAAATTGAAAAAATCTTGAAAGATGCGTTAGACCTTCACGAAGTCCATGTAAAGGGCGAAGGTTCGCATTTTAATATTATTGCGGTCAGCGATGCTTTTAACGAAATGAGCCGTGTGAAGCGCCAGCAAGCGGTATATGCGCCTCTGGCTGATAAAATTGCAGACGGCAGCATGCATGCAATTACCATCAAGACGTTTTCAGTAAAAGACTGGGAGCGTGAGCGCCAGTTTAATATTCCTCAATAATAGGCGTAGCACGTGGATAAACTCGTAATTAAAAAGGGCCCTGCGCTCAACGGTACCGTGCGCATCTCTGGCGCTAAAAACGCGGCCTTGCCATTGTTGATGACAAGCTTGCTGACCGACTCTCCTTGTCGTTACACCAACGTTCCTCGTCTTCGTGACATCAATACAACGACGGCACTTTTGCGTGAATTAGGGGTTGAAGTCGCACTACCCGCACCTAACGATATCGTTATCGATGCGAGTACGCTACAAAGCGTTACAGCGTCCTATGAGTTAGTACGTACTATGCGCGCGTCTATCTTGGTACTTGGCCCATTGTTAGCTAAGCAAGGTAAAGCGAATGTCTCTTTGCCCGGTGGCTGTGCTATAGGTGCGCGCCCGGTAAATCTTCATTTAACTGGCCTTGAAAAGATGGGCGCGAAGATTGAAGTAGACGAAGGCTATATTAGAGCCGAAGTCGATGGTCGTCTGAAAGGTGCGCGTATTTTCATGGATATGGTAAGCGTGGGTGCCACTGAAAACCTACTGATGGCAGCGGCGCTGGCTGACGGAACAACCATTCTTGAAAACGCGGCACGCGAGCCCGAAATCGTTGATTTAGCAAACTGTCTTATTCAGATGGGCGCGAAAATTAGCGGTGCAGGAAGCGATAAAATAACCATTGATGGCGTGGAAACTTTAAACGGTTGTGATTATGCAGTACTGCCTGACCGTATAGAAACCGGTACTTTCTTGGTAGCGGCTGCTGTAACAGGTGGGAAAATACGCTGTACTCATGCGGCGCCAAATACATTAGATGCAGTGCTAGATAAGCTAGAGCAAGCCGGAGCTAAAATCACCACTGGTGATGACTGGATAGCGCTAGACATGGAAGGGCGCAAACCGCAGGCTGTGCGAGTTAAAACCGCACCACACCCAGCATTCCCTACGGATATGCAGGCGCAGTTTGTTACCTTAAACTGTGTTGCTGAAGGCACGGGCGTAATTACAGAAACCATTTTTGAAAACCGCTTCATGCACGTGCCAGAGTTACAACGTATGGGCGCAGAAATCGCATTGGAAGCGAACTCGGCAGTGTCTAAAGGCAGCTCAAGTCTTAAAGGAGCTCCGGTAATGGCTACTGACCTGCGCGCGTCGGCAAGCTTGGTGATCGCTGGGCTCATCGCAGAAGGTGAGACTCACGTGAATCGCATTTATCACTTAGACCGTGGTTATGAAGCCATTGAAGAAAAGTTGGGTGGCTTGGGTGCCATCATTGAAAGAGTGAAAGAATAACTCAAGATTTCGAACTTTTACGAAAAAGCGCCAGATAGACTATCTATCTGGCGCTTTTTTTGTGTCTATTATCTATGCAAACTGGTATTAAATCTTCACGTTCTAAACTTGGGAAGCCGAACTAATTTGCCAGCTCCGACAACACTTATTGACCAGCGCGAAGCTCAGCAATCGTTGCCGTTAGAGTAATTGAACGTCCGTCGCGGCTGAGCTCAATTTCAAGTTCGGTACCGGGCTCGGTTTCGGCAATCATATCCAGCGTTTTTGATGCGCTTTCTAAACGTACGCCGTCTATGGCTACTATGATGTCGCCAGGGCGGATACCCGCGATGTCGGCAGGGCTGCCTTTAGCTACTGCTGAAACGTCTATGCCTGGTCGGTTGCGGTTTTCACCGCCAACAAAGCCAAGCTGCCCGCGAACAACACGTCCATTGCTAATAATTTCATCCATGACTCGCTTAGCTAATTCGTAAGGCACGGCAAAGTTAATGCCGTCTACATTGCGAGCGCGATTGTTTGAATCTAGCACCTGGAAGTTGGCGTTCGTGATACCCAGCAAAATACCATTGCTATCTACCAGCGCGCCACCAGAGTTACCTTGGTTCAAAACTGCATCGGTTTGAATGAAATCAACATAATTAGATAGACCGTTTCGCCCGGCTCTGCTAACTATGCCTTGAGTAATGGTTTGCCCCAGATCGAAAGGATTACCAATCGCCATCACCACATCACCCACATGGGTGTCAGGTTCTGAAACCTGAGGAATAATGTGCAGGTTATCAGCGGTGACTTTTAACACGGCAAGGTCGGTCAGTGGGTCGGTGCCCACAATTTGCGCTTCCAAAATACGTCCATCTTGAACCGCTACGTAAATGCTATCTGCATCTGCAACTACGTGGTGACAAGTAAGTAAGTAGCCATTTTCTGTCATGATAACGCCAGAACCCAAATTGGTGCGCCCACGAGATTGATTTCTGAATAGCCCTGAACCGTTCTCAATACTGACGCTGTAGATATTGACTACTGCAGGCGCAGAGCGGCTTAGGGCTGTAAAATAGCTTTCGCGACTAGCGCTTACTGATGGAGAGTTAAAGAATCCTTGAGCAAAGTCTTTGCCTTGACGTAGATCGGGTAGGAAAACTAACAGTAATGCAGCAACAGCTACGCCAAGAAATACAGATTTTAGTAAGAAGTTAAAAATTGAGCGGCCAGTCACAAATCACACTTTTTGTTATCTGTCGCACTTAATTAATACGTGCCATTAACTCAGCACTACTTCACAATCTTAAAGCGCAACATTCTTAAATTATTATCTTATGGCAAAGGATATCACTTTATTTAATAAACTACCGTAATGAAACGCAAATTTTGTGCAACTCGATTTACACTAGCACGTACTTCGAAACCTTGCATGCTGTTCATACAGCCTTATTTACGTGGACATAGGTGTAGCTTGAGAATGCAACTTATCAGAGGAGACCGTAAAGAAGCCCCGTTACGAAGCTAGGAGCATACTGTTTTCAACGGTTATCATTTGAAAACAAAAACGGCGCTAATAAAGCGCCGCTTTTATGCTAATCCTCAGCTTGGACATTAATGCGTCTAAGCGGGGAACGTAATTGAACAGCTGAATTGCTACTGTCTGATTACCAAGTAAAGCGTAGAGTTTCCACGTTTTACATTGAGTGCGATAACGCCTTTTGCTTCGTCTAGTGCATTTCTAAACTCTGCAACCGTGGACGTACGTACGCGATTAACGCCGATTATAACGTCATCAGACTGAAGGCCAATTCGCGCCGCAGGAGCACCACGCTTAATATCAGAAACCACTACACCAGCATTACCAGCATCGTCAGTGCCGTTAGACAGGGTTGCACCTTCTAGGGCTGGGTGAATTTGAGCAGCCGTCACTGTCGTGTCTGTAGCGTCATCTAATACAACGTCTACATTCATTTTCTTACCTTTGCGCATCACAGTGAGCTCAACTTCAGCGCCCGCGCCCATACTCGCAATTTTTGCGCGCAGTTCTTGGAAGCTATGAAGTTTACGACCATTAATGGCAGTAATAATATCACCGGCTTGCAGACCACCTTTTTCAGCAGCAGAGTCTGGCTGCACTTCGCTCACGAACGCACCAATGTTCACTTCCGCATTCATGGCTTCAGCAAGGCCCGCGTCAATATCGCTACCTAAAATGCCTAGAAGGCCGCGGCGAACTTCACCAAATTCTGCAATTTGATCAATTAGGCTTTTCATCATATTGGCAGGAATGGCAAAACCAATACCGACGTTGCCGCCGTTAGGACCAAAAATAGCGGTGTTGATACCAACCAGTTCACCGTGAAGGTTAACTAACGCACCGCCTGAATTACCGCGGTTAATTGCTGCGTCGGTTTGAATAAAGTCTTCATAACCGCCAATGTTCAAGCCAGAGCGGCCCAGAGCGCTTACAATACCAGAAGTAACCGTTTGAGAAAGACCAAACGGATTACCAATAGCTACTACAAAATCGCCTACGCGCAGCGCGTCAGAATCGGCAAGCGGTAACGCTTTTAAATCATCAGGTTCTATTTTAAGTAGCGCGATATCGCTTTGCTCGTCAGAGCCTAGCTTTTTCGCTTTAAACTCGCGACCATCAGTTAACTTAACAGTGATTTCATCTGCATTATCAACAACGTGGTTGTTGGTAACAACATAACCTTTATCGGCATCAATGATGACACCAGAACCAAGACCTCGGAAAGGGCGTTCTTGAACCTGCTCTTGCGGGGCACCAAAGAAGTAGCGAAACATCTCGGGTACACGCTGCGTAGAGGTTTGTGTTCCTTCTACCGCAATGCTTACTACCGCTGGGGTAGCTTCTTCTAGCATAGGGGCTAAAGAGGGAACTTCATCTTTCTTATCAGAAAAGAACGGTAACGCCGCCTGTGTGCTAGCAGTAAAGCCCAATGAACTTACAACAACGGCAGACGCCAATAGACAATGGCGGAAAGACATTTTCATGTTCGCTTACACTCCTTCATGTTATATGCGACATAGCATGGTTTCACTAAAAGAGTCCGAGGTCGTGATAAAGTTCCCGATGTTACTGTTTTTCTGCGGTATTCTTATCAGATCCGCCGACGAACAGCCCAGAACCCGAGTTAGCGAAGTCTCTTGGCTGTGTGTCAGATACACGCTGAACTCTCGATTTGTCAGACCCTTTTAGGTTGTTACGTAAATACGTAGTTGCTTGTTCCCCATAAAAAGGAACTTTGCTGTCATCATCGCTGCCTTGCTCAAGCAGCAATTCATACTCTTCAATTTGTTGCTTTAAGGTTTCGCACTGGCTTTCAATGCTCTCTAAGCTTTGACGAGTTTGATGAATGTGGTGTTGCGCCTGCTGTGCGAGGATCTCTTTAACTTGCTTCTCAGTCTGTGCAGTATTGCCTGCGCCCTGCTTTTGTTGAAAAAAGCGACCTGCGAAAAAGCCAATAATTAACCCAACTACTAACAAAGCAAGAGATACTAACAATTCCATTATATTCTCCGAATCAATCTACATCTTGCAGCCGACCTTTACTTCTACGATCTAAAAGCTGCTTTCGACCATACGCTGAATATAGCAAGGTCGAACCCGAAAAGCGCATACATCGTGACATTTATTCGGTGTATGTCGAATTTCAATGTGAGATTCTACCGTGATTTCCATTAAAATTAAGGTCATAATTGAGAAATTCAAGCAGGTCGGTGCAGCAAGCGCCGCTATTGACTTTTGTACGGAGTGGTTTCGGCGATGACGCCATGGGAAAAATATCAGCTAGATCTTCAGTCGTCTGACTTTCATTACGACGCGGCGCAAGAAAATGCAGTAAAAGAACTTCAACGTTTGTTTGATGAACTTACCCAACCTGAAAAGAAAACGACGTGGCGGGTAAAGTTAAAAGCAGCGTTTGGGAAAGGCCATGCGAAGCCTGGTATCCAGGGCATTTACTTTTACGGTGGTGTAGGGCGAGGCAAAACCTATTTAGTAGATACATTCTACGACTGTTTGCCTTTCGAAAAGAAAATGCGCGTGCATTTTCACCGCTTTATGTACCGTGTACACGATGAACTAAAGCAGCTTAAAAACGCACAAGACCCGCTAAAGCTGGTAGCGGCTAAGTTAGCAAAAGAAGCGCGGGTAATATGCTTTGACGAGTTTTTCGTGTCTGATATAACCGATGCCATGATCTTAGGCACGTTAATGGAAGAGCTGTTTGGTCACGGTATTGTGCTGGTGGCGACGTCGAACATAGTCCCTGACGATTTGTATAAAAACGGATTGCAGCGTGCGCGGTTCTTACCTGCTATCGATCTACTCAATCAGAATACCCGCGTGGTAAACGTTGATAGCGGTATTGATTATCGTCTTAGAACGTTAGAGCAAGCCGAAATTTATCACTACCCACTTGATGGCGAAGCCACCGAAAACTTGCATAGCTACTTTTCTCAATTAGCTCCGGAAGAAGGCTCTAAAGGCGAAGATATTGAGGTGAACAACCGAAAAATACCGACGCTTAGAAACGCTGACGGGGTATTGATGATTGATTTTAAAGCCTTGTGTGGCGGGCCCAGAAGCCAGAGCGACTACATTGAGTTAAGCCGTTGTTATCACTCAGTGCTTTTAGCCAATGTTAGGGAAATGGGCCAGCATAATGACGATGTGGCGCGTCGTTTTATTGCGATGGTGGACGAATTTTACGAGCGAAATGTAAAGCTGATCATATCTGCAGAAGTCGCGCTGGAAAGCTTGTACACCGAGGGGCTACTTAATTTTGAGTTCAGACGCTGTCTTAGCCGCTTAAAGGAAATGCAGTCACACGACTACCTAGCAACCGAGCACTTACCGTAAGCATAAATATGGGGTCAGAGTACATTTTGACCTCATTAAAAATGTGAAAGCTACTAACCTACACCCTTTCTAGGGGCGTTCACATTGGTATTACACGAAAATTAAGGTAGAATTTCGCCCAAATTTTTTGTGTCGCTTAGCCTACCGTTATTTTGGGCAGTGTTTCGCTTGGCAATTTCTAGCACCGTCGCGTTCGAACATTTATTGAAACGTCGAGTTCGGCAATGCTACCAAGTAAGGCAGAGCGATGCGCCTGATGCACGGTCAGGCAACAGGTAGCCCGATAAAACCCAACGCAGCATTTCAAATTGCGAGAAAGAGAATTTTAAGATGGGAAGAGCATTCGAAGTTCGTAAAAACGCCATGGCAAAAACTGCCGGCCAAAAAACTAAAGTTTATTCTAAATACGGTAAAGAAATTTACGTATGTGCGAAAAATGGTGGTGCCGATCCAGACACCAACCTTTCACTTCGCCGCCTAATGGAAAAGGCGAAGAAAGACCAAGTACCAAGCCACGTTATTGAAAAAGCGATTGATAAAGCCGCTGGTGGCGCTGGCGAAGACTTCCAGCCTATGCGTTATGAAGGTTTTGGCCCAGGTAACTGCATGGTCATTGTTGACTGCTTGTCTGACAATGCAAACCGCACCATCACTGAAGTACGTAACTGCTTTACTAAAACCAACGCGAAACTTGGTGCACAGGGTGCGGTATCGCATATGTTCGATCACCAGGCGGTATTCCAGTTTGAAGGTGACGACGAAGACGCTATCCTAGAAGTGCTAATGGAAGCCGACGTAGACGTAACTGATGTTGAAGTTGAAGACGGTAAAGTTACAGTTTACGCGCCACACACTGAATTCTATCAAGTAAAAACAGCGCTAACTGAAGCCTACCCAGACATTAGCTTTATTGCAGAAGAAATGAGCTGGATGCCTCAGACCGAAACTGAGATAAGCGAAGAAGACATGCCGATGTTTGAAAAATTCATGGACATGCTTAACGACTGTGATGACGTGCAAGACGTTTACCACAACGCGATTACGCCTAACTAAGCTTCTGCTAATTTAGATTGATATAAAAACCCTCGCTAAGACGAGGGTTTTTTATTGTCAAAAAATATTTGAAACTAATTCGTTTTTTATGGGGCTTATCATTGAAAAGCTGAATCTATACCATACACGCCATATTCATTGAGTACTTTAATTTTCGGTTCGTTGCATTCATGCGTGAACAACAAATAGCAGACGTATTGAGGAGTTAGTTGTGTCTCATCCAATTATTGAAGATTTAAATAAGCGTTACGCGGTTAAACAGTACGATGCGAGTAAACGCATTTCAGTCGATGACCTGGCGACAATTCTTGAGGCGTTGAGACTATCAGCGTCTTCAATCAACTCTCAGCCATGGAAATTTGTGGTTGTTGAAAGTGATGAAGCCAAGCAGCGTTTGCACGATAGCTTTGCCAACAAGCATCAGTTCAATCAGCATCACGCTAAAGAAGCATCGCATACGATTCTGTTTGCCTATGACCCTAAATTTACAAAAGAGAAATTTGTTAAGCGTGTCGATGTAGAAGTATCGTCTGGTCATTTACCCGAAGATATGCGTGAAAACGTCATGGGCACTTACGCATTTGCAGAAGCGAACACCGATGAAAACGGTAACAACGCGGCTTGGACCAAAGCGCAAGTTTATCTAGCGCTAGGCAATGTTCTTCACACACTGGCGCGTTTAGGCATAGCGTCTACCCCGATGGAAGGTGTTGACGCCGAATTGCTTGGCGAACAGTTTAAAGACGAGCTAGACAGCCACGTTTGCGAAGTGGCACTTGCCATGGGCTACCCAGATACAGAGCAAGATTGGAACCATGGTCTACCGAAAGCACGCCTTGCAAAAGCAGATGTGATCGCGGTTGTGTAATACCTGACTACACAAGGTTGCTATGTATATAACAAAGCCCGCTTAGCGCGGGCTTTGTTTTGCTTTCTTACTTTTGTGTTCTGGCTTCCATTTCCTGTGTTTACTTATAACTTCTCTTGGAATAACGTCTGTGATTGTGCGCGCATTATCTCTCGCGTATTGAAGCGAATTCAATATGGAAGAGGGATTGCGTGTGTCTACTGTAAGGAACTTAACGACATTATTCTCGCTGTATTCATTATAAATGGCTTCAAATGGCTCGCGATTTCCTGTTATGTCTAGCAATGGCTCCATTGCCAATTGATATACAAACAGCACAAAAAATCACCTTATATCCAAGTGAGTAAACTTACAAGAAGAAGCGATGGGCAGAAATGTAAAACCCAAAAATTATGTGCTTCAACGGTAATCTCGTTACTCACGATATTGAATAATGTATACTCACCCCAATATATGCGCTATAAAACAGCGCGTGTTTTAAGCGCGACTTTTCCTTCACAGATAGACAATTCACTACTTTGAGAGCACTAAACTTTCGCCACGGGTTTTCGTCCTACATGCCGCTTTTCATGGCATGGGTACTCTCGTGTCTCATCCTTAGTGCAAGCTTCCAAAGTGGTCAAATTAATAATGAAGTTGAAGTAAGTCAGCAGTCACCACTTGCCCAATTTAATTACGCGGGCAAGAGCTACTCGTTACGGTTTACCGGCACTAAGCTAGAAAACAGTGACGATCAAGGCGATGGACCAGAGGCAACTGTTGAATTGACCTTGGGGTTTGTTGTTCTGGCTATTGTGCTGTGTTTGGGTATGGCAAATGTTGTACCCCGTGCTCGCCAATACTACCGCCAACCTTCTCGCGGCCCACCTTTATCCCTGAGCTAATTCTCTTTTTGCCTTAATGCGCTAGCACGTTCGCTTAGCTGCAAATTAAGGCGCTTCAAAAAATTAAATTATTCAGGATTTTAAAATGGCACGATTTTCATTTCGTGGCTTTGTGTATGTGCTCATCGTTATGCTCGGTTTACTGAGCGCTGCGCCCAACATATTGCCACAATCAATTAAACAGCAGTTACCTACGTGGTACACCACGTCCACACTATCTTTAGGCTTAGATTTGCAAGGTGGTTCGCATCTGCTATTAGCCGCAGACACCAACGCCTTGTTTGAAAAGCAACTCAACAGCTTTTCGAGCGACTTACTTAGCGAATTGCGCAGTCAAAACGTGCGCTATACAAAAACGTCTCATTCACTCACTCATAAAGATAGTCGTTCTGGAAGTGTCGTCTTTACATTGCGTAGTGCAGATGATGCGAGAAAGGTAAAAGACACCGCATATCAAATTTCCGCTCAGCCAAATGGTTCAAGTGCACTTGATGTAGAGATAAAGCAAAGCACCGTTACCCTTACGCTTAACGAGCTATACACCGAACAACTGGTTAAAAACACGTTAAGCCGAAGTGTTGAAGTAGTTCGAAAGCGTTTGAACGAAACGGGGCTTACTGAGCCTAGCGTTACGCTACAAGGTAAAGACGCCATTTTAGTTCAGATGCCGGGTATGTCTGACCCCACTCAAGTTAAAAAATTATTGGGCACTACCGCACAAATGACTTTTCACTGGGCCGCGAATAGCCAGTCTGAGCAGGTTATGAATAAGCAAGATGCGGCGGGTAATACCTATCGCTTAGAGCAAAAAGTGGCGCTAGAAGGTGAACATATTACTGATGCGGCAGGTGTCTTAAGTAGTGAAAATGGCCAGCCAGTAGTGACGTTCCGATTAGACAGCGCAGGTGCCAAGCAGTTTGCCACTATGACACGTGACAACATCGGCCGTGTGCTTGCTATCGTCCTTGACGACAAAGTGGTTACAGCCCCCGTCATAAATAGCGTGATTCCGGGTGGTCGTGGTGAAATAACCGGTAACTTTACATTGCCCGAGGCGGGCAACACCGCATTAATGCTTCGCACAGGTGCGCTACCTGTGCCACTTACCATTATAGAAGAACGCACGGTGGGGCCTGATTTAGGCAGCGATGCAATTCAAACCGGCGTGGAAAGCGGCGTGGCAGGTGCGTTACTGGTATTGGCATTTATGGTAGCGATTTACGGCAGGTGGGGCGCTATCGCAAGTTTTGCTCTTTGTATCAATATGGCGTTGGTGTTTGGCGCATTAACCCTGTTTGGCGCAACACTGACGTTACCGGGCATTGCAGGTTTGATCCTAACCATGGGCATGGCGGTCGATGCCAACATTTTGATTAATGAACGTATTCGTGAAGAAAGTAAAAAAGGTCGTCCGGCAGCCAGTGCAATAGAAGTGGGTTTTGATAAAGCGTTCGCGACTATTGTGGATTCAAACTTCACCACACTAATAGCGGTAAGTTTGTTGTTTATGTTTGGAAGCGGCCCTATTAAAGGGTTTGCAATTACAATTGCCCTTGGTCTGGTGTCTTCGGTATTTACTGCTGTAGCCCTAACTAAAATGTTAATGCTAAGAGTGGTTAAGTCGAAGCACAAGAATACGCAAGATCGCGCGCAGCAGCGCGTTCCTTTGCGCTTTTCATCACCGCTTTTGCGGTTAAGCGATAAGCTTAGCGGTATTAATTTTCTGGCAAAGCGTAAAATTGCACTCGCTGTTTCGGTAGTGCTAACAGTGCTTTCAATCGGCTTGTTTGCTAAACCTGGCTTACATTATGGTGTCGACTTTACCGGTGGCACCATGATTGAGTTGACCGCACCAACCCTTACTACCTATGAGCTAAGGAATGTGATTGAAAGCAATGGCTTTGATCAGATAGCAATTCAAGAATATGGCAGTGAACATCACTATTTATTGCGAGCCCCTGTTCTAGATAGCAGTGGCGAGCTTGAAAATAGCAACGCAAAGCAGACTGACGAACTAAAGCGTGCGATTTCGCAAGCCGACAGTGAGGTAAGTTTTGATAAAATTGATATGGTTGGACCCAAAGTCAGCGGAGGCTTTGCCGAGCTATCCATTCTAGCATTGCTTATCGCAGGTGGCGGCATGTTGGTGTATCTGTGGGCACGCTTTGAAGCGCATTTTGCGAGCGCAGCGCTGCTAACCGTGATACTCGATTTAACCAAAACCATAGGCTTTTTCGCGCTTACGGGCATCGAATTTAACTTAACGGCTGTCGCAGCACTGTTGGCGCTCATTGGTTACTCTATAAACGATAAGGTGGTGGTGCTTGATCGCATCCGTGAATTATTGCGTTTAGACCCAAACAAGCCATTGGCAGATACTATTAATGAGGCCGTGAACAGCACGCTAAGCCGCACGGTGTTCACTTCCGTTACCACGCTGTTGGCGTTGTTACCAATGGCTATTTTTGGCGGTGATGCAGTAGAAAGTTTTGCAGTCCCTATGGTTTTTGCTGTCGTGATTGGCACGTCATCGACCTTGTTTATCACCTCTACGCTGCTGTATTTGTTGGGCAGCAGAAGAGAGAAACAAGGTAAAGCGCAGTTAAAGCCTACTGCAGAAGAGATTAAGGCTTCGTTGTCGCACATCCCTTAGGCGGCACAAGTTCCTTAACCCCAATACCTCAGCGTGCTTTCGTACCTCAATACATTGGTGCAAAAACGCGGTAAGGTAGCAGTATTAACAGGAACCCTTGATGCTCTCACGCATACCCGAATAATTTGCGTGAGAGCATCAAGGGCAATAAGGAACGTATAATGTTTGCAGTTGATCACATTATTTTACTCAGTGCAGTGCTTGCCATTTTGGGCGTACTGGCCAGTAAATTGTCCCCGCGCTTTGGCGTACCTGTTTTAGTTTTATTCCTTGGTGTAGGTATGTTGGCTGGAGAAGATGGTATCGGCCGAATCTTCTTCGATAATGCTGATGCTGCGCATGCCATTGGTACATTTGCTCTTATTCTCATCCTATTTGATGGCGGTCTACAAACGTCAAAAAAGTCCATAGCGCAGGCGTGGAAACCCGCCGCGTTACTCGCCACTTTTGGCGTAATTGGTACGGCAGTGATCACCGGTATCGCTGCTATGGTTATTCTCGATTTACCGCTTTATAAGGGCTTATTGCTTGGTGCTATTGTCGGGTCGACAGATGCCGCAGCAGTGTTTTCTGTTTTGCGCAACGCTGGTATACGCATTCCTTCAAAAATAAAATCCACACTAGAACTAGAAAGTGCGTCGAATGATCCAATGGCCATATTCCTCACAATTGGCCTTATAACGCTTATTCAAGACAGTACCACTAAGCCAGTTGACTTACTTTCGCTGTTTGCCAGTCAAATGGGAGTGGGAGCGATAGTGGGCCTTGCCATTGGCGGTATTGCAGTATGGCTTTTCAGACGCGTCACCTTAATGGCCATCGGTTTGTACCCGGTATTTGTGATGTTGTTTGGTGTATTGTCTTTTGGCCTTGCTGCGAACTTAAATGGCAGCGGCTTTCTCGCTACCTTTATTACGGGTGTTATCGTGGGTAACAGCCGCTTTGCTTATCAGCGTAATACGTTTGTGTTTCTGGATGGGCTGGCCTGGCTTGGGCAAATTGCCATGTTTGTTATCTTAGGTTTGTTGGTAACGCCCACCGAGCTGTTTGTTAATTGGAAAGAAGGCCTTTTAATTGCGTTTGTGCTTATTTTTATTGCACGTCCGCTGGTGGTTATGCCGATTTTGTTGCTTTCAAAATTCTCGTTCAAAGCATCGTTGCTCATCTCATGGGTGGGTTTACGCGGTTCGGTGCCAATTATACTCGCTATATTTCCGCTAATATTTGGCATGCCATACGCCGAGCTTATTTTTAATGTGGTGTTCTTTATCGTGCTTATTTCCGCCTTATTGCAAGGTTCCACCTTACCTTATGCGGCGCGTAAGTTAGGCTTAGTGTTGGACGATGAAGTAAAGGAATCGAGCACGCTGGAGATTGTAAAAGTCGCTAAGAGCAAGCGCGAGCTTATAGAAATAGAGGTATCGAAGTTATCACCGGCACTACATAAAACCATTAGCGAATTAGCCCTTCCCGATAATACGGTAGTGGCGATGATTGCCCGTGGTGAAGAAACCCTTATACCTAAAGGAAGTACCAAAATAGAAATGGGCGATCAAATTTTCATTATCACCAAACTGCTCGATAAAAGCGCCGTTGAGCACTGCTTTTACAGCGAGCAGGAATAGGGTGCTATTGTAGGGTACTTCATGTAGAATGCGCCGCGGAGTTGGCCAGGCAATCGCCGCTTTCGTAAGAAAGGGGAGGAAAGTCCGGGCTCCAAAGGGCAGGGTGCCAGATAACGTCTGGGCGGCGTGAGCCGACGACAAGTGCAGCAGAGAGAAGACCGCCTAAGCATGTTTACATGCCGGTAAGGGTGAAAGGGTGCGGTAAGAGCGCACCGCACCTCTGGTAACAGAGTGTGGCAAGGTAAACTCCACCCGGAGCAAGACCAAATAGGATCCCTCAACGTGTGGCCCGCATGGGGATCGGGTAGGTTGCTTGAATCAGTGAGCGATTGCTGATCTAGAGGAATGGTTGCCCACGACAGAACCCGGCTTACGGCCAACTCCACTCTTTTCCCAAAAGAAAGTGAAGCCTCTACCTGAAGGGATATTTCCTCAGGCAGAGACATTTATCACTCTTTACTGAAAGAAATAGCGGAACGTCGCACCAATGGTGCGCGGTTGGTTCACCGTAAATCCAAGTCGAGCTCGTCCACCACGTTCTCTATCAAAGGATAGCTGCGCGTTTTCGTCGAACAGGTTGTTTGCATACAGTAATATTTCATAGTCATCGTAGGTAAGACCGAAGCTCATATTAAGCGTGCCGTAGTCGTCTAACAACAAGTCTAACTCCGTTGTTTCTGCGCCAGTGGCACCGCCAAAGGCAAGGCCTGAAGTGAATATACCTGCGCCTGCAACTTGGTCACTAGGCTGGGTTATACGGTCTCCCACGTACTGGTAAGAGCCTTGGAAATAGGTGCTGTTTGAAGAGAATAAAGGCTGCGCTAAATCGTAGGTAAATGCGATGGAAAAGCTCTCTTCAGGTACTGAAGCTAGGCGGTTACCGTCTTCTACGCCACCTAGTACCGCACCGTCGCCATCAACCACCGTTGAGTCGAACTCAGCTTCGATGATGCTACCGGTTAACGAGAAGAATAGTTGCTCGGTAAACTGGCGGGTAAGTTCAAATTCAATACCTTGGGTGTGGGCTTCAGGTACGTTAAACGAGACCCGTGAAGAACAAGACCCCGCATCTAACGTAACTTGAAGATCTTCGATATCGTTATAGAAAGCCGAGATATTAGCCGTCCATCCACGACCTGATGATTTCATACCGATCTCATAGTTGGTGAGCTTTTCATCGTCATAGTCTTGGAACGAACCAAAGATGGCTTCATCTTGGTCGGTACACAGGCTTCTATTTAGCGGGTCATTTACACCGCCAAGTCTAAATCCTTGAGACACCTGAGCATTTAAGTTCACGTTTTCGCTTACGCTATACTGGCCGATAACGCGAGAAGTAAAGCCATCTGATTCTGTAGAATCGGTCTGGTTGTCGCCGTTGGCAAATAAGCCCCCAGAGATAAACTGACGCTCTTCTTCATAATCGTAAAAACGAGAGCCCACGGTCATTTTAAAGTCATCGTTCACTTGATAGTTCACTTCACCAAACACAGCAAGCTGCTTCAAGTCGTACGGTAAATAGGCGTTGTAGGGAGAATCAGCTTCAAAACCATTGGCAACCGCTGCTGACGTGCCTTCACCTAAGGTGGCGTCGGTAAATGCGTCGTACCCAGGGGTAGGGAGTGATTGGTCGTAAACACGCTCTGTAGAAGAGTAGAAAGCGCCAACTAGCCAGTCTAGCGCGCCATCGCCATTGGATGCGGCGCGAAGCTCAAAGGTATCTTGCTCTACTTCCGTTCTGTCTAATAAGTTCGACGGTAATAGTACGGCTTCATCAGGAAAACCTAAGTCGATACTTACTGAGCCAGAAAGCGCGCTGGCATCACGACTTACAAGAATATCGCGGTCGGTATAGCTATAAACAAAGGTAAAGTCAGCAACGTCAGCTTGATATTCAGCAGTTACGTCAGCAATCAAGGTATCGTCAGAGAAGCCTTCTTCAAGCAGCAAGTACTGTTCTCGTTCACCCAATTGAATAGCTGGGCGGGTCGTTGTGTAAGGGTTAGCAAACACGTTATACACTTCCTGCCTGTTAAACCCGTTCATTTCCAATTCTTGGAAGATAAGTCGTGGTGTAATTGTTAGCTTATCGCTTGGGGCGATGATGAACGCTACGCGTCCGCCAGTTCTATCGCCGTCGTTAACGTCTTCGCTAAACGCGCCGTTTTCACCTAACGCATCTATAAAGCCTGCGTAATCAGTGCGGTATACCACCGCGCGCATGGCAATGGTGTCGGAAATAGGTACGTTTACCATGCCCTTAACGTGACCGCCCACGCCACCGTCTGTCACACTATTAAGATTAGCTTCAAACTTACCTTCAAAGGTATCTAACTCGGGCTGATTGGTGATGTAGCGAAGGGTTCCGCCGATAGAGCCAGATCCAAAAAGCGTACCTTGCGGACCGCGCAGGGTTTCAATGCGGTTAAGGTCGAAAAGGTCGAGATCTGGAGTAAATAAAGACAGCGAGATCACGCTTTCATCGAGGTATACGCCGACCTGCTCCTTGACGCCTGGTTGGTCTCGTACAATCTGACCCGCTGAAACGCCACGCATAGATACTTGGCTTTGGCCTGGTCCTAAGTTTTGAATTGAGACGCTCGCCACGTTTCTTGCGACGTCTTCTAAGTTTCCTGCACCGCTGCGTTCAAAGTCTCGCTGCGTTTGTGCGTTGATTGAAAAAGGAATGTCTTCAATGGATTCTGCACGCTTTGTTGCAGTTACTATGATCTGCTCAAAGTCATCGTCATCCTTTTGTTGTGTGTCCTGCGCCATTGCACCGGAGCTAAGCAGCCCCATTACCGCAACGCTAAGTGTGCTTCGTCTAAACGACGATTTTTCTATTTTAAACATAAGTCCATCCAGGTTGGTTGTTTCTATTTTGTTATCAGGCAAGGGCGTAATGTGGCAAAAAAGTTGGGTTATTTCCATAACTTGCGAAACAAATATTTCATTTTTTGTTGTATCTAATGCGCTACGTTTTTCTTGTTAATTTAGTGTTAATTGTAAATGTGTGGGGAATGTGCGTCTAAAAGGTCAAAAGAAGCGTCTATCTGGCTAATTACAAAAGCAATAATCTAAGTATCATCTTTATGAGAGAGGTGTTGACCCTAAGAGCAAAAATGACTGAGTGATAAAAGCAAGCGGCAGCGAGCGGTTTATATCAGCGTCACAGTAAAAGCTGATGGGTTAATTAGAAAGTACAACATGAAAGCATTGTTCAACAGTTAAAGCTAAGAAGGTGAGTAATAGAGTGGAGAAGGCAGTGAATACAAGCGATGTAGTAAAAGGGGTCTTAGCAATTGTTATCGCAAGCTTTCTGTG